>NZ_JAGTJY010000025.1:0-48621 GCF_018195695.1 Achromobacter sp. Marseille-Q0513
GTCCGTGACCGTGTCAGCCAAAAGAAAGGGCAGCGCCAGCAGGCCCTTGGACGCATGCGCATCGCGGCAAGGCGGGCGCGCGGCCTTCTCCATCTCGCGCGACAACACGGTGCGTTCGGCCGGCGCCTTGGGCGCGAGCCTGGGCACGGGTTCGCCGCGCGCGCGCCGTTCGCCCGGCCCCGCCGAGTCCGACGGCTGCCAACCGAAATCGCGTGGCGCTGGCGCGGCGGCGGACGGCGCGTCAGCCGGCTTGCCCGCTCGAGGTTCGGGCTGGACGCGAGGTTGCGCGGCCGCTGGCTGCGTGCTTGTCTGCGTACTTTTTTGAGTGTTCGTCGGCGTGGGCGATGGCTGCGCACGCGATGGCTCGGCGCGCTCGGGCTGCGCTCGCGGCGCATCCGCCGCCGGCGTCTTCACTGAACCCTGCGCGGAACCCTGCGCGGGCGCCGCGACCGGCCTGCTCTCGCCGCGCGGCGGCGCGCCACGCTCGGCGCGTGGCGTTGGTGGCGCAAGCAGCTCCACGAACATGGACTCGGAATCAGACGGCATGGCCGGTGCAATCGGCACTGGCGCCATGCCGCGCCAGATCAGGCTCCCGATGCCCACGTGCAAGGCGCAGGCCAGCAAGGCCGCGACCCATGCCCTTGCACGCCTGCCGCGCGTATTCCCGCCATCCCAGCCCAGGCCGTTGACATGGCCGGCGGCAAGCATCGGGACCATCTGCAATACTCGACTGACAAGCCCGATTCCAAGGGCGACCGGGGGATGATAGCCCTCGCGCCGGTGAAGATTTGTGAAGTTGTAGCCGAGTCCTGTGAGCGCTACGCGCGAGCCGCCACGAAACGAGGGGAAACCCCAAATTCCAGGGCGCTCGCGATGGACTTAAAGTGGCAAGACACCATCCGGCCCTGGAGAGCATCATTCCATTTTCCTGGAGACTTCCCGACGTGTTCGTGCGCTCGCCCGACGGTGCCCTGCACCGCGTGGTGCGGCATGCCACGACCACGGAAACCATTGCCAAGCTTGAGAGCATTCCCAGCGACTATCACCTGGATTGCCAGTGCATGCTCGACAATGGGGAAGCCCTGGCCTGGATCGGCGACAACCGCTACCGCCAGGTCGATGGCGGCAAGGTCTACACGGCGGTACGGCCCCACCAGGCCCAGGGCGAGACCCGCCAGCAGAAGCCGGACGCCGAACCCGCGCTGGACGCCTGCCGCACGCAGGCGGCTCCGGTCGCGCAGCCTCCGTCCAGGACCGAGTTACCATTGGCTGTGATCAACTTGAAAACCGGCAACGACTGGAGCCTGATCCGCGCCTGGCGCGAGCACCTGAACATCAGCACCGCTGACATGGCTGCCCGGCTTGGAGTGGACCACTCCATTTATATCGAACTGGAACGGCCGCGGCCGCGCCCCCGCCAGATCATCCTGGAGCGGGTATCGGCAGCGCTGGGGGTATCGCCCGAACAGCTCGACGACTCGTCTTTCGGCGGACACATGCATTGATGCCCGTCGGCAGGACGGTTTCGGCGCCGTAGCAGGGAATGGCCCGCGCATGAGGGGGGATGGAAAAATGCTCGGAACAGCAAGAAGATTGACCGACGTCCTGGCCACCGCGCCGGACGGCACGCTATACCGGATCGAGCGCTTCGTCTCGGACCCCGACGCCTACTCGGCCATGGGCACCTCGCGCTTCGACCCCCGGACGCATTGCGTCTGCCGCACCAGTTCCGGCGAGAAGGTCGCCTGGCTGGGCGGACAAACCTACCAGCTGCTCAAGAGCGGCACTTCGCTGACCGCGGTCGACCGACGACGCGGCTGATGTCCGGTCCTGCTAGTGTGCTGTCCCGTAGGTACGTCCGCATGACGAAATTCATCCATAGACGTCAGGGCTAGGCGCAAACCGCAGTGATACCCGTAGGTATCACGAGGATTTGCAACGACGCCATGGCGGCTAGGGGTGGATTTCGTGCGGGCGTATCTGCGGGACAGCACACTAGGGCGTGAAACGCGCCACCACGAAGTTCACGAAAGTGGTGAGCTTGGGCAGCGCCTGCCTGTCCTTCGGATAGAGCAGCGAGATCGGCCGCGCCGCCGGCCAATAGGGCCGCAGTATCGGCGTCAGCCTGCCCGCGCGCACATCATCGGCCAGCAGCAGCTCGGGCTGCAGCACGATGCCGAATCCCGCCAGCGCCGCCTGCCGCAGCGCCTGGCCATTGTTGGACACGAAGCGGCCGCTGGGATAACCCGTCTCGCCGCCATCGCCATTGCCCAGGCGCCAGCCGGTGCGGCGGCTCCAGTACGAGAAATCCAGGCATTGATGCCGGACCAGGTCGGCGGGCGTGGCCGGCGTGCCGTAGCGTTCCAGATACGAGGGCGCCGCGCAGACCATCATCTGATAGCGGCCCAGCCCGCGCGCGATCAGCCCGGAATCCGCCGGCTCGCCGATGCGCACGGCCAGGTCGTAGCGCGAGGCGACCAGGTCTTCCACCAGATCGCTCAACGACAGTTCCACGCTCACGTCCGGATAGGTGGACAGGTAGTCGGCGATGACCGGCGTCAGGGCGAAGGAACCGA
Source organism: Achromobacter sp. Marseille-Q0513 (assembly GCF_018195695.1). Taxonomy (NCBI): domain Bacteria; kingdom Pseudomonadati; phylum Pseudomonadota; class Betaproteobacteria; order Burkholderiales; family Alcaligenaceae; genus Achromobacter; species Achromobacter sp. Marseille-Q0513. The sequence goes on from NZ_JAGTJY010000025.1 coordinate 2,577, forward strand.
AGGACACGGTCGAAGTGATGCGCAGATTGCCGCGCGGCGCCTCGCGCATGGCCTCGGCGCCCTGCTCGGCATCGCGGATCTCGGCCAGGATGGCCTTGCAGCGCGCGAAGTACGCCTGCCCGGCCTCGGTGAGACTCTGGCGGCGCGTGGTGCGCACCATCAGCCGCAATCCCAGGCGCGTCTCCAGGCTCTTCAAATGCTTGGCCGCCATGGCCGGCGACATGTCGTGCAGCGCGGCCGCCGCGGTCAGGCTGCCCAGCTCCACGACAGCCACGAACACTTCCATGCTGAGCAGGCGGTCCATGAATTACTGACTCCAGGTATGAAGTATTCCAACCATTCTAGGATTTTTCGTAAGGAATCGGGCGACCAGAATGCTTGCATGCGCCGGCCTTCCGCCAGCGCCCGCAACCAGACTCACGGAGATTCCATGAAAATCGTACTCATCGGCGCCAGCGGCACCGTCGGCAGCGCCATCGTCCAGGAACTGGGCCAGCGCCACGACATCATCGCGGTCGGCAGGAACAGCGGCCAGCATCAGGTCGACATCACCCGCAGCGACAGCATCCGCGCGCTGTTCGAGCGCATCGGCAAGGTCGACGCCATCGTGTCGGCTGCGGGCGGCCTGCATTTCGGCCCCCTGTCGGAAATGACGGCCGAGCAGTTCAAGATCGGCCTGCACGACAAGCTGCTGGGCCAGGTGGACCTGGCGCTGATCGGACAACACTATCTCAACGAAGGCGGCTCCATCACGCTGACCAGCGGCATCGTCAGCGCCGAACCCATCCGCTATGGCGCCAACGCCTCGGCCGTGAACTCGGCCATCGACGGCTTCGTGCACGGCGCGGCGGTGGAACTGCAGGGCCGCCGCATCAACGCCGTCAGCCCCAGCGTGCTGCGGGAATCCTGGGGCAGCTACGGCCCGTACTTCCTGGGCTTCGAGGCGGTGCCGGCCCAGCGCGTGGCGCTGGCCTACAGCCGCAGCGTGGAAGGCGCGCAGACCGGACGCGTGTTCCAGGTCTGGTAAGCGCGGCGCCGGACGCAACGCCGCGATATCAGGCCGCCAGGTCGCGGGTGTAGGTGTAGAAGACCTCGTCGCGCACCCAGCCCAGCGATTCGTACAGCGACTGCGCGGTGGCGTTGTTCCGGGCCGTGGTCAGGTCCATGCGCTTGCAGCCGTGCTCGCGCGCATGCGTCTCCGCCGCGCGCAGCAAGGCCCGGCCCGCGCCGCTCTTGCGCGCGGCCGGCGCGACGAACAGGTCGTACAGCACGTAGATGGGCGCGGCGATCACGGAGCAGAACGACGGGTACATCTGGCAGAAGCCCACCGGCGCGCCATCCTGGCTGGCCAGCAGGATCACCGATTCGCCGCGTTCCAGGCGCGCGGTGATGAAGGCCAGCGCGGCGGCGGCGTCCGCCGGCTGCTCGTAGAACTGGCGGTACGCATCGAACAAGGGCGCGATGCGGGCGGCGTCGGCGACGCTGGCGTGGCGGATGTCGAGCTGGCTCATGGATGAAGCGGCGATCCTGTCATGGAGGCGATGAAAAACGCCGGCGCGATTTCGAATCCCTGCGCAAACCGGCGGCAAGACGCGCACTATAGGCAGAGCGCGTGTCAGAAGTAAATCACCGCGACAGCGCCCATACGCAAAACGCCCAAAGCAAAGCGGCTTGATGCGCAATGTCATCAAGCCGCTTTCGTATTGGTGCCGCGTATTGGTGGCGCGCCCGGCAGGATTCGAACCTACGACCCCCTGGTTCGTAGCCAGGTACTCTATCCAGCTGAGCTACGGGCGCGCTAAAGAGGCGTGTTTATACCATGGATAAGGCGGGGCTCGCAAATGGACCGCATGCGGGACCACATTTGGCCTGCTCCTAACACGCGCGTCCTTGCGCCTGCGCAAATGGCGCGGCGCATGCCCGGCGTAGTCTGAGGACAAGCAGGCCGGGATGCCATAGCGCAAGGCGCGCGTGGCCCCAGGCTCGCATGAAGCATGAGGAGACCCCATGGCAAAGAAATTCCCGCTCCATCCCAAACACCCCGAACGCATCTGCTGGGGCTGCGACCGCTATTGCGCGGCCGACGCGATGGCCTGTGGCAACGGCTCCGACCGCAGCATGCATCCGGCCGAGCTGCTGGGCGATGACTGGTACACGGTGGGCAACTGGGGATTGGAAGTGGAAGCCGACGCCGCATTGCGCGACGCGAACGGCAAGGTCCTGGAACGCTAGGCTCGGGTCGGCAACGCGCGGCACCCGAATCTCGCCGCCCCCACGAACTCCGGGTGCCAGGAAGACCAAGGCAAAAAACCAAGAACCAGGCAAGAACCCAGAACCAAAACAAAAAGGCCTTCGATCAATGATCAAAGGCCTTCTCATCTGTCTTTTTCAAGACTTGGCGCGCCCGGCAGGATTCGAACCTACGACCCCCTGGTTCGTAGCCAGGTACTCTATCCAGCTGAGCTACGGGCGCTCCGGTGAAGAGGCAAAATTATATCAGATAATTCGCCGCACTTCCGGCAATTCGTCACGGCATTGCCATACTACGAATTGCATACTACGCACTACATACCACTTGCTTCGGCATCCAGGCTCTTTTTCAAGAACTTGGCGCGCCCGGCAGGATTCGAACCTACGACCCCCTGGTTCGTAGCCAGGTACTCTATCCAGCTGAGCTACGGGCGCGTTTCAAAGCAAGCCTTGAATAATAGCGTTGTTTCGGAAACTGCGCAAGTCGCCAGGTTCCGCCACGCAATGCCATGACGTCAGAACAGCGACATGCACAGTCGCGCAGGCAGATTCGCACAAGCACTCTGCGCATGCGTCTGCCATGAAGGTTCGATCTACACGCCGGCGCATGCGGAATGATCCGTTGGCAATGCGTCAACATCAGACAGACGCGGCACACGCAAACAACAGGCCAGAAACAACAGGCCAGACGGCCATGCCCCATCCGAAAAAGAAAAACCCGCAACAGCTTGCACTGTTGCGGGTTTTTGTCTTCGATCCAGTCAGACTGGACCGAAGAGGCGTCTGGCGGAGACGGAGGGATTCGAACCCTCGATGCAGTTTTTAGCCACATACTCCCTTAGCAGGGGAGCCCCTTCAGCCTCTCGGGCACGTCTCCGAAGAGAAAGAGATTCTAGCACGACTTTTTCGGACCTCGCCCGGAATCGGGTACGAATCACGAAAAAATTTGCGCCGGATTCTTGTTCCTCAGGCCTTGGCGGCGGGCGCCTGGTCCAGGCCGAAGGCCTTGTGCAGCGCGCGCACGCCCAGTTCCATATACTTGTCGTCGATGATCACCGAGGTCTTGATCTCGCTGGTGCTGATCATCTGGATGTTGATGCCTTCCTGCGACAGGGTCTGGAACATCAGGCTGGCCACGCCGACGTGCGAGCGCATGCCGATGCCGACGATGGAGACCTTGGCGACCTTCTCGTCGGTGGACAGCTCGCGGGCGCCCACGGCCGGAATGACCTCGCGCTTGAGCAGGTCCACGGCGCGCGCGAACTCATTGCGGTTCACGGTGAACGAGAAGTCGGTCGTGCCAGCCACGGACTGGTTCTGCACGATCATGTCGACGTCGATGTTGGCGGCGGCGACCGGACCCAGGATGGAGAAGGCGATGCCGGGCTTGTCCGGCACGCCCAGCAAGGTGATCTTGGCTTCGTCGCGGCTGAAGGCGATGCCGGAGACAACGGCGGCTTCCATTTTTTCGTCTTCCTCAAAAGTAATCAGCGTGCCCGAATGCATTTCTTCTTCGAGCGGGATGAGCGGGTCGGTCAGCGAGGACAGCACCCGCGTCGGCACACGGTATTTGCCGGCGAATTCGACCGAGCGGATCTGCAGGACCTTGGAGCCCAGCGAAGCCATCTCGAGCATTTCCTCGAACGACACGACCGCCATGCGGCGCGCTTCGGGCACGACGCGCGGGTCGGTCGTGTAGACGCCGTCGACGTCGGTGTAGATCAGGCATTCATCGGCCTTGATCGCCGCCGCCACGGCTACGGCCGAGGTGTCGGAACCGCCGCGGCCCAGCGTGGTGATGTGGCCGTCGGCGTCCACGCCCTGGAAGCCCGTCACGATGACCACGCGGCCGGCGTCCAGGTCGGCGCGGATGCGCGCGTCGTCGATCGAGGTGATGCGGGCCTTGGTGTAGGACGAGTCGGTGCGCACGGGCACCTGCCAGCCGGCGTAGCTGCGCGCGGCCACGCCTTCGGCCTGCAGCGCGATGGCCAGCAGGCCGCTGCTGGCCTGCTCGCCGGTGGCGGCGATCATGTCGAGCTCGCGGCCATCCGGCACGGGCGAAAGCTCGCGCGCCAGGCCCAGCAGGCGATTGGTCTCGCCCGCCATGGCCGACGGCACCACGACAACCTGGTGGCCTGCGGCGTGCCACTTCGCGACGCGACGCGCCACATTCCTGATGCGCTCGACCGAGCCCATCGAAGTACCGCCATATTTGTGAACGATGAGGGACATCTCGTACTCTGGCTGGGAACCCGCCCCAAGTATGTTGACGGGCAAAACCTCATATTCTAGCGCCACGGTAAAAATTTGCGCAGCCTGGGACTTTCCCTCGGGTTTACCCGCAAAAGCGCCCTGCCCGGCCCGTGGACCGCGGCGTTCCAGCCAGGCCCGGCCTGGATTCAGCGGCGCTCCAGCCAGACCCGGCCACGATGGCAGCGGATCGCATGGCCGGCCTGCTCGACGCGCAGCTGGCGATCGTGCCCCAGGCTGTGCAGGCCGCGCAGCTGGCGCAGCAGGTCGCGCATGCGCGCTTCCGAAGGCATGCGCGCGCCATTGGCGTCCAGCCACCAGCGCAACACCTGCGCCTGCCGCGCCGGCGACAGCCCGCGCCACGCGCGCAGCGAGAAGCTGGCGCCGTCCGGGCCCGGCTCCAGCGCGGCGAAATCCTCGCGCGCCACTTCGTCCAGGATGGACGCCGCCTCGGCCATGTGGCGCGCATGCCGCGCCACGATGCCGCGCCAGCCGGGCCAGCGCTCGTCCAGCGCCGGCGCCAGCAACTCGCGCAGCGCGGCGCGGGTGTAATGGGGATCGGAATTGGTCGGGTCCTGCACCGCGCGCCAGCCGGTGGCCGCCTCGAAGGCGGCGCAGGCGCGCAGGATGTCATCGCGGTCCTGGTCCAGCCAGGGCCGCAGGTAGTCGACCTCGTCGCGGCGCGACAGCGGCGCCATGGCGGCCATGCCGGCCAGCCCGGTGCCGCGCAGCAGGCGCAACAGCACAGTCTCGGCCTGGTCGCCCCGGTGATGCGCCAGCAGCACCAGCGGCGCGCCGTGTTCGCGGGCCAGCCCGGCCAGCGCCCGGTAGCGCGCGTCGCGCGCCGCCGCCTCGATGCCCTTGCCGGCGCCTGCGGCCACGGTCACGCGCGCCTCGTGCGCCGGCAGGCCCAGCAGCCGGGCCAGCGCGCGCGTCTGTTCGCTCCAGGCGTCGGCGGCATCCTGCAAGCCGTGATGCACATGGAACAGCAGCAGGTCGATGCCCTGCTCTCGGGCGATGGCGGCCGCATGCAGCGCCAGCATGGCCGAATCGGCGCCGCCGCTGACGGCCACGGCCATGCGCGGCGGACGCGCGGGCAGGCCGGCGAGCGCCTGTCGCAGCGCCTCGGCCAGGGCCGGGGAAAGCGGATGGGAATGGGAACCAGCCGGCGCGCCCGAGGGCATGGCGTCGGGCGCGGTCGGCGTGTTCATGGCGGAACGGGGCGCGTGGACCTCGGCCGCGGCGCCGGCGGCAAGACCGGCGCCCGCGCGGATCAGGCGCGCACTTCCTGGAAGGCGCCGTAGGACAGCAGGCGCTGGATGCGCTGCTCCACGAGCTGCTCGGGCGTCATGCCCTGCAGTTGGCGCAGGGCGTCGCCCAGCGCGCGGCGCAGCAGGCGGGCCATGACGCGGGGATCGCGGTGCGCGCCGCCCACGGGCTCGTTGACGACGCGGTCGACCAGGCCCAGGTCCTTCAGGCGCGGGGCGATGATGGCCAGCGCCTCCGCGGCCTCGGGCGCCTTCTCGGCGCTGCGCCACAGGATGGACGCGCAGCCTTCGGGCGAGATCACCGCATAGGTGGCGTATTGCAGCATCAGCACGGCGTTGCCCACGGCGATCGCCAGCGCGCCGCCGGAGCCGCCCTCGCCGATGATGGTCACGATGACCGGCACTTTCAGCTCGGCCATGGCGTACAGGTTGTGGCCGATGGCCTCGGACTGGCCGCGCTCTTCGGCGCCGATGCCGGGATAGGCGCCGGGCGTGTCCACGAAGGTGAACACGGGCAGGTTGAATTTCTCGGCCAGGCGCATCAGGCGTAGCGCCTTGCGATAGCCCTCGGGCCGGGGCATGCCGAAGTTGCGCGCGGCGCGTTCCTTGGTGTCGCGGCCCTTCTGGTGGCCGATGACCATGCAGGGCATGCCGTTGAAGCGGGCCAGGCCGCCGATGATGGACTGGTCGTCGGCGTACATGCGGTCGCCGTGCAGCTCATGGAAGTCGGTAAAGATCTCGCGCACGTAGTCCAGCGTGTAGGGACGCTGGGGATGGCGCGCCACCAGCGCCGTCTGCCACGGCGTCAGCTTGGCGTAGATCTCCTTGGCCAGCGTCTGGCTCTTCTGCTGCAGACGTCCGATTTCATCGGAGATGTCCACGGCGGAATCGGCCTGCACGTAGCGCAGCTGCTCGATCTTGTTCTCAAGCTCGGCGAGCGGTTGTTCGAATTCCAGGAAAGTATTGCGCATGTAGTGTGGTTCCGTAGATGGGCGGCCTGATGAACGTCAGTATTGAACCGGATCCGGTTCCAGACTGCGCCACAAATACCAGGTCGCCACGGTACGCCAGGGCTGCCACGCCAACGAGACCTCGCGGGCCTCGAAGCGAGAGACGGGCTCGCCGCTGAAGTAGTGTAACGAGATTGCCTTCAGCAACCCAGGATCATCCAGTGGCAGGATATCGGGTCGCTGCAGATTGAAAATCAAAAACATCTCCGCCGTCCAGCGTCCGATGCCGCGGATCGCGACCAGCTCGGAAATGACGGCTTCGTCGTCCATGTCCGCCCAACGCTCGGGATGCACCCGGCGCTCGCCGAAATGGGCGGCCAGGTCCAGCACGTACTCTGCCTTGCGCTGCGACAGGCCGGCCTGCCGCAGGCCGTCGATGCCGACGCGCAGCACCGCCACCGGCGTGGGGCGCTTGCCAGCGGCTTCGATGAACTTGTCCCAGACGACGTCAGCCGCCTTGGTCGACACCTGCTGCCCGATGATGGCGCGCGCCAGCGTCACGAACGGCGTGCCGCGCGAGGTCAGCCAGGCGTCCGGATGCTGCGGGATGATCTTCTTGAGGATGCGGTCGCGGCGCATCAGGTGCGCGACGGCGGCTTCCCAATAGTCGGGCTTGGGAATCGGGGTATCTGCGGTGGACATGTCGGGCTTATTCCTGCCGGCTCATCAGGCCCGGCGCCACTGCGTCACGCCGCCGGGCTTGTCGTCGAGCTCGATCCCGGCATCGCGCAGCTCGGCGCGGATGCGGTCGGCTTCGGCGAAGTCGCGCGCGGCCTTGGCGGCGGCGCGGGCGTCGATGCGGGCCTGGATGGCCTCGGCGTCCAGCGCCGGGCGGCCGCCTTGCTCCATGCCCACGGCCGAATAGCGGGTGGTCGACTGGAAATAGGCGGCCGGATCCTGCTGCAGCAGGCCCAGCAGGGCGCCCAGCGCCTTCAGCTGGCCGGCGCTGCGGGCGCTCTTGGTCCGGTTGGCCTCGGAAGCCAGCTCGAACAGCGCCGCGACGGCGCCCGAGCTGTTGAAATCATCGTCCATCGCGGCCTTGAAGGCCTGGGCCTGCGGCTCGTTCCAGTCCACGCCCTGGCCGTCGGCGGGCACGTTCTGCAACGCCTGGTACAGCCGGTCCAGCGCGTTCTGCGCATCGACCAGATTGTCGGGCGTGTAGTTCTGCGGGCTGCGGTAGTGGTTGCGCACGATGAAGAAACGCACCATTTCGGCCTCGCGCGGATTGACGCGATAGCCGGCCTGGTCGGCGGGCGCGTCATCCAGCGCGATGGTCTGGCGGATGGTGCGGAAATTGCCCAGCGACTTGGACATCTTGTCCGAGTCCACCATCAGCGGGCCGCAGTGCATCCAGACATTGGCCAGCACGCCGCCGAAGGCGCCCTCGGTCTGGGCGATCTCGTTCTCGTGGTGGGGGAACTTCAGGTCGGGACCGCCGCCGTGGATATCGAGCGGCAAGCCCAGCAGCGCCTTGCTCATGGCCGAGCACTCGATGTGCCAGCCCGGACGCCCCAGGCCATAGGGCGATTCCCACTTGGTGTCCTCGGGCTCCTCGGACTTGGCCGATTTCCAGAGCACGAAATCCAGCGGATCGCGCTTGGCCGAGCCGACCGCCACGCGTTCGCCGGCCCGCAGGTCGTCCAGCGACTTGCCCGACAGCTTGCCGTAGCCCTCGAAGCCGCGCACGGCGTAGTTCACGTCGCCGTCATCGGCCTGGTAGGCCAGGCCCTTCTGTTCGAGCTTGCCGATGATGTCCAGCATTTCGCCGACATACTGCGTGGCGCGCGGCTCGCGGTCGGGCTTCTGCACGCCCAGCGCCCGCTCGTCGGCGTGCATGGCGTCGATGTAGAACTCGGTGACCTCGCCGATGCGGCGGCCGGTTTCCACGGCGCGGCGGATGATCTTGTCTTCGATGTCGGTGATGTTGCGCACGTAATCGACCGCCAGGCCGCTGGCGCGCAGCCAGCGCTGCACCACGTCGAAGGAGACCAGCATGCGGGCATGGCCCAGGTGGCAGAAGTCGTACACGGTCATGCCGCACACGTACATGCGCACCTGGCCGGCCTGGGCCGGTTTGAACGGTTCTTTGGTACGCGATAACGTGTTGTAGATTTGCAGCATGGCGCTATTGGGTTCGTGTGGGTTTCCGGGATGGCCGCGAGGTCTTGCGCTCCGGCGCGGCATCCCCATATGGCACGGATACGCTCGAGAATCTCGCGCCGCAAGCCGCCGGCTCCTGCCCCGGCCTGTGCTCCAGGTCGCCGGGAGGATCATCTCCAGGGGGCTGTCCGCCATATCCGCCCGGTCTTCCGGCAAGAAACGGTTCCGGGGCTAAAATGGCGACCGACAAGTATAGCAAGCGGCCCGGCCGCGCGCGTAAGCGCGGCGGGTTCGCGACTTTTAACGGATGCCCACGTGACTATCAAGCCGCGTTTCTGCGTCGCCCTGATCGCCCTGGCCCTGGCCGGCGGCCTGGCCGGTCCCTCCTTCGCCCAATCCATGTCCGGCGGCGGCGCCGCCAATCCCAACGCCAGCCGCACCACCCTGGACCCCATCCCCCCCGAAGGCGGCTGGGAAGGACTGGCCAACGTGCTCAAGGCCGCCCAGCCCGGCGTCGACACCCGCTTGACGCCGACCGCGTCGCAGGTCACCGACCATATCGAGCGCCTGCTCAACCGCGGCGACAACGCCACCGCGCTGGACATGATCGAAAAGCGCCTGGCCGAGACCAAGGGCCAGCGCGGCACCGACGTACAACTGATGTTCCAGCACGCGCGCGCCCTGGCCGCCCTGCACCGCACGGCGGAAGCCATCGACGTCTACACCGAGATGACAACCAGTTACCCCGAATTGCCGGAACCCTGGAACAACCTTGCCGCTCTATATGCGGGTCGCGGTGAATTGGAAAAAGCGCAGGACGCCCTGCAAATGGCGCTGCGCGCCGATCCCGGCTATGCCGCGGCGCGCGCCAACCTGGGCGACCTGCAATTGCTGCAGGCCCTGCGCACCTACAAGCAGGCCGCCAGCGATGGCGTGCCGGGCATGCAGGACAAGGCCCGCGAAGTCGAAACCATGTTGAAGGAAAAACAAGGCAAATGATGTCGAGCTATTCTCCCCTGCGCCTGCTGCGCCTGACGGCCTGCGCATTCACGCTGGCCGCTGTCGCGCCCGCGCTCGCCAGCGCCGCGCCCGCGGCCTCCTCCACCCCCTCCACCACTGAAGGCACGAAATCCATGAGCACCAATCCCCGCGTCAAGCTGCACACCAACCAAGGCGACATCGTCATCACCCTGGACGCCGCCAAGGCGCCCAAGACGGTGGCCAATTTCCTGACCTACACCAAGGAAGGCTTCTACAACGGCACGGTGTTCCATCGCGTGATCGACGGCTTCATGGTCCAGGGCGGCGGCTTCGAGCCCGGCATGAAGCAGAAGCAGACCCACGCCCCGATCGAGAACGAGGCCAACAACGGCCTGAAGAACGACAAGTACACGCTGGCCATGGCTCGCACCAGCGACCCGCACTCGGCCACCGCCCAGTTCTTCATCAACGTGTCCAACAACGACTTCCTGAACTTCACCGCCCCCACGCCCAACGGCTGGGGCTATGCCGTGTTCGGCACCGTGACCGAAGGCACCGACGTGGTCGACAAGATCAAGGGCGTGAAGACCGGCAACAAGGGCTTCCATCAGAACGTCCCGAACGAGGACGTGATCATCGAGAAGGCCGAAGTTCTTGAATAAGCTCGCGCTGACCGGCCCGGTCTGGCTGGCCTCGGATCTGCACCTGGGGCCGGCCACGCCGGCCACGTCAGAGGCCTTCCTGGCCTTTCTGCAGGCCGCGCGCGAGGAAGCGGGCGCCCTGCTGCTGCCGGGCGACATCTTCGACGCCTGGATCGGCGACGACGCGATCCGCGTCGCCCCGCCCTGGCTGGCGACGGTATTGAAGGCGCTGCGCGAGACGGCCGCCGGCATTCCGGTCTGGCTGGGCCGCGGCAACCGCGACTTCCTCATGGGCGAGGAACTCGCGGCCGCGATCGGCGCCAAGCTGCTGCCGGAACCGGCCCTGCTGGAGACGGACTACGGCACGGTACTGCTGACCCACGGCGACGAATTCTGTACGGACGACGCCCCCTATCAGCAGTTCCGCGCCATGGTGCGCGATCCGCAATGGCAGGCCGCCTTCCTGGCCAAGACCATTCCGGAACGCCTGGCCATGGCGCAGCAGGCGCGCGGCGAGAGCCAGGCCGCCAACCAGATGAAGTCGCAGGAAATCATGGACGTCAACGCCGGCGCCATCGAAGCCGTCTTCCGCGACACGGGCGTGAACCTGCTGGTGCATGGCCACACGCACCGCCCGGCCCGCCACGTGCTGGAGATCGACGGCAAGAAGCGCGAGCGCTGGGTGCTGCCCGACTGGGACTGCGACCACGCCCAGCCGCCGCGCGGCGGCTGGCTGGTGATCGATCAGGATGGCCTGACGTTCTACGACCTCGATACCGAGGACTGAAAGCGGGGCCAGCCGTCGCAAGAAAAAAGCCCGCGGGTGCGAATCCGCGGGCTTTCCTTTGCCGCCATGCCGGAATGCTACTCGGGCGATGGCGGGTCATTTCCGGGAAGGAACGTCAACCCAGCCAGATCCACGCGGCGACCACGGCGCCGAACACGATCCGGTACCAGGCGAACACGCGGTACGTGTGGTTGGCCACGAAGCGCAGCACGGCCCGCACCACCACAATGGCGCTCAGGAAGGCCGCGACGAAGCCCACCGCGATGCCGGACAGGTCGTGCTGGGTCAGCAGCCCGAAGTTCTTGTACATGTCGTACACCGCCGCGCCCAGCATGGTGGGCATGGCCAGGAAGAACGAGAACTCGGTCGCGGTCTTGCGCTGGATGCCGGCGATCATGCCGCCAATGATGGTGGCGCCCGAGCGCGAGGTGCCCGGGATCATGGCCAGGCATTGCGCCACGCCCACGCCCAGCGCCTGCTTCCAGGTGATCTGCTCCAGGCTGCGCGCGGTGGCGCGCTCGTCCGAGGCGGTGTCGTCGGCCGCGCCCGGCACGTCGCCGGGCGTGTGCCGCGTCTTGCGCTCGACCCACAGCATGATCAGGCCGCCCAGCACCAGCGTCACCACCACCACGCCCGGATGGTAGAAGACCTGCTTGATGGACTTGATGAAGATGCCGCCGATCACCGCCGCCGGCAGGAAGGCGATCAGCAGGTTGCGCGTGAAGGCGATCTCGCTGGGCACGCCGGTGAGCGTGCCGCGGATCAGCTGCAGCAGCCGCGCGCGGAACACCCACATCACGGCCAGGATGGAGCCGAGCTGGATCACCACCTCGAACACCTTGCCCTGGCTGGATTCGAAGTTGATCCAGTCGCCAATCAGGATGAGGTGGCCGGTGCTGGACACCGGGATGAACTCGGTCAGTCCTTCGACGATGCCCAGGAAGAAGGCCTTGATCAGATACAGGGTATTTTCAGTCACGATATGGGCGGGTCCAGGGTTAGTCGTTGGTCAGGGACGCTTCGTCGGACAGCGGCTCCTGGGGCTTTTTCTCGACCCGCACCAGGGCGATGCGGCGTCCGTCCATCTCCAGCACTTCGAAGCGGAAATGGTCGTGGTGGATTTCATACTCGCAGGCATCGCCCGGCTTGGGCAGATGGCCGAAGCGCGACAGCAGGTAGCCGGCCAACGTGGAGAAGTCCTGGGCCTCGTCGATCAGGCCTTCGGTTTCCAGCACCTGCTCGACATGGTGCAGGTCGGCCGCGCCATCGATCTTCCAGGTGCGCTCGCCGTCGGCCACGATGTCGGGCAGCTCGTCCTCGTCGGGGAATTCGCCGGCGATGGCCTCGAACACGTCGATCGGCGTCACCAGGCCCTCGATGGCGCCGAACTCGTCCGCCACCAGCACCAGCTGGCCGCGCGAGCGCTTGAGCGTGTCCATCAGGCGCAGGATGCCGATGGCCTCGTGCACGATGATGGGATCGCGCAGCCGGTTGCGGCGCACCCGGCCCTCGGTGATCAGGTCGGCGATCAGGTCCTTGGCGCGGCCGATGCCCAGCACCTCGTCCAGCGAGCCCCGGCACACCGGGAAGAAGCTGTGCGGCGCCTCGATCAGCTGGCCGCGGATGGTCTCGGCGTCATCGTCGATGTTGATCCACGACACGTCGGTGCGTGGCGTCATGATGGAACGAATGGAGCGCTCGGCCAGCGTCAGCACGCCGCTGACCATGTTGCGCTCCTCCACGCCGAAAGCCGGGATGGCCGGCGCGTTGGCGCTGGGCAGGTCGGGCTCGTCGGCGGGCGGACGCTTGCCCAGCATGCGCAGCACCGCGGAGGCGGTGCGCTCGCGCATGGGGCGGCGCGCATCCAGCTTGAGCAGATTGCGCCGCGCCAGCTGGTTCAGCGCCTCGATCGCGACCGAGAAGCCGATGGCGGCGTACAGATAGCCCTTGGGCACCTTGAAACCGAAGCTCTCCGCCAGCAGCGAGAAGCCGATCATCAGCAGGAAGCCCAGGCACAGCACCACCACGGTGGGGTGCGCGTTGACGAAGCGGGTCAGCGGCTTGGACGCCAGCAGCATGATGCCGATGGCGATGATGACGGCGATCATCATGATGGCCAGGTGGTCCACCATGCCGACCGCGGTGATGACCGAGTCCAGCGAGAACACCGCGTCCAGCACCACGATCTGCGTCACGATGACCCAGAAGCTGGCGTACACGCGCGGCCCCGACGAAGAGCCGTGGCCACCGCCCTCGAGCCGCTCGTGCAGCTCCATGGTGCCCTTGAACAGCAGGAAGAAGCCGCCCGCCATCAGGATCAGGTCGCGTCCGGACGGCGCCAGGGGGCCGATGGAGAACAGCGGCGTGGTCAGCGTGACCAGCCAGGACATGACGGACAACAGGCCCAGGCGCATGACCAGCGCGAGGCTCAGCCCCAGGATGCGCGCGCGGTCGCGCTGCGAAGGGGGCAGCTTGTCCGCCAGGATGGCGATGAAAATCAGGTTATCAATGCCCAGGACGATCTCAAGAACGACCAGGGTAAGCAGGCCGACCCACGCAGCGGGGTCCAGCAGCCACTCCATCAGGAGCTCCAAAAGTTACTCAGCCGACAATCGTACCTGGAAAATCCATGACACGCCGGTCATGAAAACCCCGCCCGGCAAGGCGCCGGGCCCGGACGTCAGGCCCAGTCCATCCGATTGGCGAACACCAGCAGCGCGGTCCAGGCCGTCATCTGCCACGGAGACGTCCCGGCGACGCGCGCCAGCGGCCGGGACAGGCGCAGGAGGAACCAGAAGGCGGCCAGCATCGCGGCCATGGCGACCTCGACCCGGGACGCCATGGCCGAGGCGGTAACGACCGACCGGGCCGCGAACACCGCATTCAGCGCCAAGATCTGGAACAGGACCAGCACCGCCCTCAGGCCGGCGCCCCCGCCGGAATCCGCCGGATCCGGCGCGCCCTTCCAGATCCGCCATCCGGACCTGGCGCCCTGGAACAGCAGCGACAGCACCAGCACGCTGCCCGCCATCAGCAACAGATGCTGTCCGGTGTACTCATACGGTCCGACGGACAGCTGCGACCGGTTCAGGAATTTCACCGGCCAGTCCAGCCCCTGGGCCAGGGGCCACAGGCGCATCAGCAGCATCACGCCCAGGCCGAACAGGCGCGCGCGGTTGCGCTGCGCGGCGGGAAACTCATTGGCCAGGATGGCGATGAAGACCACGTTGGCGAGGCCCACCAGGATCTCGATCATGGTCAGGCCCAGCACGCCGAACCAGGCTTGCGGTCCGCCGATCCACTCCATCGGATTCATCCACCCCATCAGCCCCTCCCGCATATGTGTGTGCGGGCCATCGTACCTGGAAAGCCTGTGCCCCGCCCGCCACGCGCAGGCCTGGCCGGCGCCGGTAGCCTACGCCGCCGCGCGTCCGTCGCGCTTGCGCGGCATCAAGCGCGCGCCTTGCGCGGGGCCGCGATTGGCCGATATCCCCACGCCGTGCAAGGGTATTGCGTCCTGCTGCGCTCGCAGGACGGCGCTTTTGACCCACCGCAAAACCGCGCCTCCAGCGCGCTCTTAGGATGCGCCTGAACAACAACGACGGATCGGGTTCAAGCATGTCTGGCAGCACCGCAGGGCGTCATGGAAGTTTCCGCATCATCCGCATGGCGATTGCGCTGTTGCTCTGTCTGACCGCGGGACTCATGCAGTCGGCGTGGGCCCAGCGCCTGCCCGATTTCCTGGGCGCCACGCCGCCGGCCGAGCTGTTCCCCGGCGCCGACCGCTATGGCCCGCCCGAAGGCAAGCCCATGGTCGCCAAGGCCTATTCGGGCGACCGCGAACTCGGGCTGGTGTACCTCACGTCCGACGTCGTCAACACGCGCGGCTACTCCAGCAAGCCCATCGACGTGCTGGTGGCGCTGACCAGCGACGGCCGCATCGCGGGCGCGAAGCTGGTCGAGCACCATGAGCCCATCGTGCTCATCGGCATCCCCCAGTCCAAGGTGGACCACTTCATCAGCGGCTATGTCGGCCTGAACTTCGTCGACACCCCGCCGCGCCACGGCGCGCCGCCGCCGGTGGACATCGTCAGCGGCGCCACGGTCACGCTGATGGTGATCGGCGACAGCATCACGCGCTCGGCCATCGCGGTGGCGCGCGCCCACGGCGTCGGCAAGGCAGCCCAGCCCGCCCAGGCGGCGACGCGCACCCAGGCGCGCACGGTTGACGAGGCGCCGGGCGAGATCCGCTCCTGGCAAGCCCTGCTCGACAACGGCGCGGTGCGCCAGCTGCGCCTGAGCGTGGCCGACGTGAATCAGGCCTTCCGCGCCTCCGGCCGCGACGACGCCGCCGTGCACGCGGAAAGCCGCGACGAGGCCGATGCCTTCATCGAGCTCTACGTCGCGCAGGTCAGCGCGCCCGCCGTCGGCCGCAGCCTGCTGGGCGAGACCGGCTGGCTGCGCCTGAAGGAACGGCTCAAGCCCGGGCAGCAGGCGGTGCTGGTGGCGGGCGGCGGCCTGTATTCGTTCAAGGGCTCCGGCTATGTGCGCGGCGGCATCTTCGACCGCGTCGAAGTCATCCAGCACGACGCCGGTTTCCGCTTCCGCGACCGCGACCACCAGCGCCTGGCGGACATCGCCGCCGAGGGCGCGCCGGCGCTGCGCGAGGTGGCGTTGTTCGTGGTGCCGCAAGACGCCCCGTTCGACCCGGTGGCGCCGTGGCGCCTGCAACTCATGGTGCAGCGCGTGCTCAGCGTCTCGGACAAGGCCTTCGTGACCTTCGACCTGGACTACGAGCTGCCGACGGCGTATACGCGTGCGGCCCCGGCCAGCGCTGGCGCTGCGGCCGGACCAGCGACCGCCACGCCTGCGTCACAGGACCCCTCGTCCGCAGGCACGGCCCAGGCGGGCGCGCCAGCGGACGAGGCCCCGCCCGAGCTGTGGCGCCAGATCTGGAACGGCAAGCCGCTGCAGATCGCCATCCTGACGGCGGCGCTGGCGGTGCTGGCGGGCATCTTCTTCTTCCAGGACCAGCTGGCCCGCCGGCCGCTGCTGCACGACCGCCTGCGGCTGGCCTTCCTGCTGTTCGCCCTGTTCTGGATCGGCTGGTACGGCCAGGCCCAGCTGTCGGTGGTGAACGTGCTGACCTTCTTCTCGGCGCTGCGCAGCGACTTCCGCTGGGACTACTTCCTGATGGATCCGCTGGTGTTCATCCTGTGGTGCGCCACGGCGGTGTCGATGGTGTTCTGGAACCGCGGCGCCTTCTGCGGCTGGCTCTGCCCATTCGGAGCCTTGCAGGAACTGCTGAACCGCGCGGCCAAGCGCCTGGGCGTGAAGCAGCTGCAGGTGCCGCACGGCGTCAACCAGCGCCTTTCCGCCCTGAAGTACATCATCTTCGTGCTGCTGTTCGGCTACGCGCTGTACGACCTGGCGCTGGCCGAGCGACTGGCCGAGATCGAGCCCTTCAAGACCGCCATCATCCTGCGCTTCGCGCGCGCCTGGCCCTTCGTGCTGTTCGCCGCGCTGCTGCTGGCCGCGGGGCTCTTCATCGAACGCTTCTATTGCCGCTACCTGTGCCCGCTGGGCGCGGCGCTGGCCATTCCCGCGCGCCTGCGCATCTTCAACTGGCTCAAGCGCTATCACGATTGCGGCAATCCCTGCCAGCGCTGCAACCACGAATGCCCGGTGCAGGCCATCGAGCCCAGCGGCGAGATCAATCCCAACGAGTGCATCCAGTGCCTGCACTGCCAGATGCTCTACCACCACGACGAGAAGTGCCCGCACCTGCTGCAACGCAAGGCACGGCGCGAACGCCGCCGCGCCCCGCCCGCCGAGGCCGCGCCGCAGGAAGTCGTGATGCGCCGCTTTCCCAATCCCGGCGACGCCGGCCAGCCTCCAGCCGGAGCCTGAGCCCGACCGTTCCGATACACGACGCGCATGCGCCGTCCTTTACCTGGAGTCACCCATGTCTGAAAGCAATGCTCCCAAGTCCGGCCTCAGTCGCCGCAGTTTCCTGGGGACCGCCGCCATCACCGGCGCCGCCGGCCTGGTGGCGGGCTCGCACCTGCCGGTCGCGCACGGCAAGGACGCCAAGCCCGCCGCCGGCGGCCAGACCTCGCACATCGGCCCCGGCGAGCTGGACGAATACTATGCCTTCAACTCCAGCGGCCAGTCGGGCGAAATCCGCGTGCTGGGCCTGCCGTCGATGCGCGAGCTGGTCCGCATTCCGGTCTTCAACCATTGCAGCGCCACCGGCTGGGGCCGCACCAACGAAAGCCGCAAGATCCTGACCGAGGGCCTGACGCCGGAGACGCGCGCCTACCTGAAGGACAAGGGCGGCGTGTTCATCAACGGCGACGCCCACCACCCGCACCTGTCCTTCACCGACCGCACCTACGACGGGCGCTATCTCTACGTCAACGACAAGGCCAACAACCGCGTCGCGCGCATCCGCCTGGACGTGATGAAGACGGACAAGATCATCGAGCTGCCCAACGTGTCGGGCGTGCACGGGCTGCGGCCGCAGCGCTATCCGCGCACCGGCTATGTCTTCGCCAACGGCGAGCACATCATCCCGCTGCCCAACGATGGCAAGGTGACCGACGATCCCAAGAAGAACTTCTTCGCCGTCTACACCGCCATCGACGGCGACACCATGAAGATCGCCTGGCAGGTGCTGGTGGACGGCAACCTGGACAACGGCGACGCCGACTACCAGGGCAAGTACTCTTTCTCCACCTGCTACAACTCCGAAAAGGGCGTGTCGGTGGAGGAAGCCTCGGCCAACGAGCAGGACTGGGTCGTGGTGTTCAACATCAAGCGCATCGAGCAGGCCATCAAGGAAGGCGACTTCAAGACCATGGGCGGCGTGCCGGTGGTGGACGGACGCCACGGCTCGAAGTACACGCGCTACATCCCGGTGCCGAACTCGCCGCACGGCTGCAACGCCGCGCCCGACGGCATCCACCTGGTGCTCAACGGCAAGCTCTCGCCCACGGTGACGGTGCTGGACGTGCGCACGCTGGACGACCTGTTCGACGACAAGATCAAGCCGCGCGACTGCGTGGTGGCCGAGCCGCAGCTGGGACTGGGCCCGCTGCACACCGCCTTCGACGGCCGTGGCAACGCCTACACCACGCTCTTCATCGACAGCCAGATGGTCAAGTGGAACATCGACCTGGCCAAGCGCGCCTTCAAGGGCGAGAAGGTCGACCCCATCATCCAGAAGCTGGACGTGCACTACCAGCCCGGCCACAACCACTCGACCATGGGCGAGACGCGCGAGGCCGACGGCAAGTGGCTGGTGTCGCTGAACAAGTTCTCGAAGGACCGCTTCCTGAACGTGGGCCCGCTCAAGCCCGAGAACGACCAGCTGATCGACATCTCCGGCGACGAGATGAAGCTGGTCCACGACGGCCCCAGCTTCGCCGAGCCGCATGACATGTGCCTGGTGCACCGCTCCAAGATCAATCCGGTCAGCATCTGGAAACGCGACGACCCCATGTGGGAAGACGCCCGCCAGATGGCCAAGAAGGACGGCGTGACGCTGGAGGACGCGGCCAAGGTGGTGCGCGACGGCAACAAGGTACGCGTCTACATGATGGCGGTCGCGCCCATGTTCAGCCTGAAGCGGTTCGAGGTGAACCAGGGCGACGAGGTCACGGTGGTGGTGACCAACATGGAAGTGATCGAGGACCTGACGCACGGCTTCACGCTGGAAGGCCACGGCATCGCCATGGAACTGGCGCCGCAGGCCACCGCCTCGGTCACCTTCACCGCCGACCGGCCGGGCGTGCACTGGTACTACTGCCAGTGGTTCTGCCACGCGCTGCACATGGAGATGTCGGGCCAGATGATCGTGCATCCCAAGAAGTCCGCGTAGGGTCCCATGCGCCAGCCCGCCCCGCCCCTGCCGCGGCGGCTGGCCGGAGCCGCCTTGTGCGCGGCCCTGGCCGGCCCGGCCGCCGCGGCCGACATTCCCATCGGCGCCGGCGCCGACCTGGCGCGCGCCGTCGCGGCGGCCGCGCCCGGCGACCGCCTGCTGCTGGCCTCCGGCCGCTACGCCGGCGGCCTCGTCATCGACAAGCCGCTCACGCTGGAAGGCCCGGCCGACCGCAGCGCCGAGATCGTCGGCACGCGCCAGGGCCGCACGCTGTGGATCACCGCGCCCGACGTGACGCTGCGCCACCTGACCGTGACCCGCTCGGGCCTGAGCCTGGCCGAGATGGACGCCGGCGTGTTCCTGGACCGGACCGCGCACCGCGCTCTGGTCGAGCGCAACGACATCCTCGACAACCTGGTGGGCGTGCACGTCTGGGGACCGGACGACGCCACCGTCCAGGGCAACCGCATCGTCGGCAACCGCGAGCTGCGCGTGGCCGAGCGCGGCAACGGCCTGACCCTGTGGAACACGCCCGGCACACGGGTGCTGGACAACGACATTTCCGCCGGCCGCGACGGCATCTTCGTCAACACCAGCAAGCGCAACCTGTTCCGCGGCAACCGCTTCCACGAACTGCGCTACGCGGTGCACTACATGTACACCAACGACAGCGAGATCAGCGGCAACGTCTCGATCGGCAACGACATCGCCTACGCCATCATGTACTCGCACCGCCTGGTCGTGAAAGACAACATCGCGCGCGGCAGCGTCGAGCAGGGCCTGATGTTCAACTACGCGAACCACTCCGTCATCACCGGCAACAGCGTGGACGGCGGCGGCAAGTGCGTGTTCATCTACAACGCCAATCACAACACCTTCCAGGAAAACCATTTCGCCAACTGCGACATCGGCGTGCATTTCACCGCCGGCTCGGACGGCAACCGCATCTCGCGCAACGCCTTCCTGCACAACCGCAACCAGGTGAAGTATGTCGGCACCCGCACGCTGGACTGGTCGGTCGACGGCCAGGGCAATTACTGGAGCGACAACACCGCCTTCGACCTGGACGGCGACGGCATCGCCGACACCGCCTACCGGCCCAACGACGTGGTCGACCAGCTGCTGTGGCGCGCCCCGTCCGCGCGCATCCTGCTCAACAGCCCCGCCGTGTCGGTGGTGCGCTGGGCCCAATCCCAATTCCCCGCGATCCTGCCGGGCGGCGTGGTGGACAGCGCGCCGCTGATGAAGCCGCCCGGCGCAAGCAACCAGGAGCTGCAATGAATTCCCCCCACGTCGCGCTGGCCGGCGTCGGCAAGCGCTACGGCGCGCACCACGCGGTGCAGGACCTGGACCTGCAACTGCGGCAAGGCGAGTGCGTGGCGCTGGCCGGCCACAACGGCGCCGGCAAGAGCACGCTGATCAAGCTGATCCTGGGCCTGATCCGCCCCAGCGCCGGCCGCGTCGCGCTGTTCGGGCACGACGCCCACAGCCCGCGCGCCGCGTCACTGCGCGCGCGCGTCGGCTACCTGCCGGAAACCGTGGCGCTGCATCCGTCCATGACCGGAGCCGAGACGCTGGCCTTCTATGCGCGGCTCAAGCGCCAGCCGCTGTCGGCCAACGCCGCGCTGCTGGAGCGGGTCGGCATCGCCGCCGCCAGCGGCCGGCGCGTCGGCGGCTATTCCAAGGGCATGCGCCAGCGCCTGGCGCTGGCGCAGGCGCTGCTGGGCGAGCCGCAAGTATTGCTGCTGGACGAACCCACCACCGGCCTGGACCCGGCCTCGCGCCAGCTGTTCTACCGCATCGTCGC
Source organism: Achromobacter sp. Marseille-Q0513 (assembly GCF_018195695.1). Lineage (NCBI taxonomy): Bacteria > Pseudomonadati > Pseudomonadota > Betaproteobacteria > Burkholderiales > Alcaligenaceae > Achromobacter > Achromobacter sp. Marseille-Q0513. The sequence continues at coordinate 23,553 of NZ_JAGTJY010000025.1, forward strand.
CGAGCTGCGCGCGGCCGGCGCCACCATCCTGCTCAGCACGCACGCCCTGTCCGAGCTGGCCGGGCACGCCGACCGCGTCGTGGTCATGAAGGCCGGACGCAAGATCGCCGACGGCACCCTGTCCGAACTGCGCCGGCGCACCGGCCTGCCGCTGCGCATCCGCCTGACACTGGCCGGGCCTGGGTCCGGGTCTGGCTCCGGCGCGCCGCTGCCCCCGCCCTGGCGCGCGCTGGACGGCAACCGCTACGAACGCCTGTGCGCCGAGGACGAGAAGGTGGCGGCGATCCGCGCCATCGGCGCCATCGGCCAGGACATCCGGGACCTGGACATCGACGTGCCGGGCCTGGACGAGATCTACGCCCATCTGCTGGAACGGGAGGACATATGAACGCCATCCACGCCATCGCCGCCAAGGAAATCCGCGACGGCCTGCGCAACCGCTGGGTGCTGGCGACCTCGCTGCTGCTGGCCGCGCTGGCGCTGGCCCTGGGGTTGCTGGGCAGCGCCCCCACCGGCTCGGTCAAGGTCGATCCGCTGACCGTCACCGTGGTCAGCCTGTCCAGCCTGTCGATCTTCCTGGTGCCGCTGATCGCCATGCTGCTGGCCTACGACGCCATCGTCGGCGAGGCCGACCGGGGCACGCTGGCGCTGCTGCTGAGCTATCCGGTGGCGCGCTGGCAGGTCATGGCGGGCAAGTTCGCCGGCCACCTGGTCATCCTGGCGCTGGCCACCGGCGCCGGCTATGGCTTCGCCGGCCTGGCGCTGCAATGGCTGCACGGCGGCGGCCTGGACGCGGCCGCCTGGCGTCCCTTCGCCCTGCTGATCGGCGCCAGCGTGCTGCTGGGCGCCAGCTTCCTGGCGCTGGGCTACCTGGTCAGCGCGGCGGTGCGCGAGCGCGCCACGGCGGCCGGCATCGCGGTCGGCGTCTGGCTGTTCTTCGTGGTGATCTACGACATGGCGCTGCTGGGCGCGCTGGCGGCCGACCAGGGCCGCCACATCGGCCCTGGCGCGCTCAACGCGCTGCTGCTGCTCAATCCCTCGGACGTGTACCGGCTGCTGAACCTCACCGGCTTCGAGCACATCGCGATGTACGCCGGCATGGCCGGCGTGGGCGACCAGGCCAGCCTGCCGCTGCCCACGCTGGTGCTGGCGCTGCTGCTGTGGATCGCGGCGCCGCTGCTGCTGGCGGCGGCGGTATTCCGGAGCCGGCAGCTATGAAAACGCTACGGACATTGCTGGCTGCCGCCGCGGCCGCGCTGGCCCTGGCGGCCTGCGGCGACGAGACGCCCGCCGCGCCGCCCGCGCCGCAGGCCATGAGCGCCGACGCCGTCGGCCACTACTGCGGCATGGTCCTGAACGACCACGCCGGCCCGAAGGGCCAGATCTTCGTGCGCGGCCGCGCCGGTCCGGTGTGGTTCTCGTCGATCAAGCAGGTCTTCGCCTACACCATGCTGCCCGAGGAACCCAAGGGCCTGCTCGCCGTGTACGTGAACGACATGGCCACCGCCGGCGCCGACGGCGCGCCCGATCCCGCCGTGTGGATCGACGCGCGCCAGGCCTATTACGTGATCGAGGGCGGCTACATCGGCGGTATGGGCGCCGAGGACGCCATGCCGTTTTCCGACCAGGCGCGGGCGCAGGACTTCGCCCGCCGCCACGGCGGCCGCGTGGCCGCCTTCAGCGAGGTGCCCGAGCGCTACGTCTTCGCGCAATAGCGCGGTGGCGCCGCGCCCATCGCATCAACCCATCGCATCAACCCATCGCGTCAACAGGCCCTCGCATCCAGAGTCATATCGAGCCCCACATCGAGACCCGCATCATGAAGCTTCCCTCACGCCGCCGATTCATCGGCATCGCCGCCGCCAGCTCGGCGCTCGGCCTCCTGCCCTGGCGGGCGCTGGCCTCCGGCGCCCGCCCGCAAGCCGGCCTGGAACCCGTGGTCTGGCGCGGCGTCGCGCTGGGCGCGGACGCCGAGCTGCATCTGCTGCATCCGGACCGGGACGCGGCCCGGCGCCTGATCGACAGCGCGGTGGACGAGCTGCGCCGGCTGGAGACGGTATTCAGCCTGTACCGCGACGACAGCGCGCTGGCCGTGCTGAACCGCCAAGGCCATCTGAACGACCCGCCCGCCGACCTGCTGCGCCTTTTGAGCGAAAGCCGGCGGTTCAGCGTGCTGACCGGCGGCGTATTCGATCCCACCGTGCAGCCGCTGTGGCAGCTATACGCCGGGCATTTCTCGCAGCCCGGCGCCGATCCCGACGGACCGCCGCCGGCGCGCCTGCGCGAGGCGCTGGCCAAGGTGTCCCACGCCGCCGTGGTGCTCGACAGCCGCGCCATCCGCTACGCGCGGCCCGGCATGGCCGTCACGCTGAACGGCATCGCGCAGGGCTATATCACCGACCGCGTGACCGACCTGCTGCGGCGCGGCGGCCTGGACCGCGCGCTGGTGGACATGGGGGAGATCTATGCCATGGGCGAGCGCGGCGACGGGCAGCCATGGCGCGCCGGCCTGGCCGACCCGGACCATCCCGACGCGCTGGCCGGACAGGTGACGCTGCGCGACCGCGCGCTCGCCACCTCGGGCGGCTACGGCACGCCGATAGACGCGGCCGGGCGCTACACGCACCTGTTCGATCCGCGCGACGGCAACGCCCGGCCGCGCTACCGCAGCGTGTCGGTGATGGCGCCCACGGCCACGGCGGCCGACGCACTGTCGACCGCGTTCTCCCACATGCCGCTGGAGGACGCCAAAAAAATCGCGCGCAGCCTGGGGCTGCGCGCGTGGTTCACATTGCCCGACGGCGGCCGGGCCCGGCTGGGTTAGGGCCTGTCGACAGGCCCCGCCGGAATCAGATCGAGGCCGACGGATTCAGCCCGGCCAGCATCTGCGTGAAGATCTTGGGGCTGGCGGCCAGCACGTTGCCGGAATCCATCCAGCCCTGCTCGCCGTCGAAGTCGGCGACCAGGCCGCCCGCTTCCAGCACCAGCAGGCTGCCCGCGGCCACATCCCAGGGCTTCAGGCCCACGCCGCAGAAACCGTCCAGGCGGCCGCAGGCCACGTAGGCCAAGTCCAGCACCGTGGCGCCCAGGCGGCGCACGCCGGCGCTGTTCTCGGCCATCTTGCGGAAACGCGCCGAGCCCTGCTCCATGTCGCCCGAGTTGGGCCAGTGGGCGCCCAGCAGCGCGTCGTGGTAGCGGATGCGGCCCGAGACGCGCACGCGGCGGTCGTTCAGGAAGGTGCCGCCGCCACGGCTGGCGGTGAACAGTTCGTTGCGCGACGGATCATAGATGCACGCCTGCGTGACCTGGCCGCGCTGCGTCAGCGCGATCGACACCGCGTAGTTCGGCAGGCCGTGGATGAAGTTGGTGGTGCCGTCCAGCGGATCGATGATCCACTGGAACTCGGCCTGATCCGGACCCTGCAGGCCGAATTCCTCGCCCAGGACCGCGTGGTCCGGGTAAGCGGCGCGCAACGTCTCGACGATGGACTCCTCGGCGGCGCGGTCGACTTCCGTGACATAATCGCGCGGCCCCTTGCGAGCCACGTTCAGGCGTTCCAAATCCAGGCTGGCACGGTTGATGATGGTGCCGGCACGCCGGGCCGCCTTGATGGCGATGTTGAGCATCGGGTGCATAAAATTCCGTACGAATGCGGTGAGATAGGCCGTCAGCCGCCTCCCCGCCGCGCCGCTCCCACACTGGGGTAACGGCCCGAAAACATCAGGAAAGCGCCAAGCCAAACGCGCCATTTTAAATGACTCAAGAAAATTTCATCGGCGAACCGTCCCGGGACGGTAAATCGCCCTCTTCCGAAGGGGTCTCCGCGCCCCCCGAAACCGGCTCGCCGGCGGCGTTTTCCCGCGTCCGTTTCATCATGGTGAACCCCAGCCACCCCGGCAATGTCGGCTCGGCCGCCCGGGCGATCAAGACCATGGGGTTCTCGGAACTGGTGCTGGTGGCGCCCCATGTCGAGGACGTGACCCGGCACCCGGAGGCCGTGGCCCTGTCCAGCGGCGCCGCCGACGTGCTGGAGAACGCCCGCGTCTACGCCACGCTGGAAGAGGCGCTGGCCCCGGTGACGCTGGCCTTCGCGCTGACGGCGCGGGTGCGCGACCTGGGCCCCCCGCCCTGCGACATCCGCCAGGCGGCCGAGCTGGCCTGCGCGCACCTGGGACAGGCCGCCGAGGGCGTGGCGGCCATCGTGCTGGGCACCGAGAAGTCCGGGCTCACCAACGCCCAGATCGCGCTGTGCCACCGCATCTGCCACATCCCGGCCAATCCCGAGTACAGCTCGCTGAACGTGGCCCAGGCGCTGCAGCTGGCCGCCTGGGAACTGCGCTACGCGCTGCTGATCGACCAGGGCGCGACCCTGCTGCCCGTCTCGACCGCGCAGGAACCCTCGCGCGGCGCGGAACCGGCCTCCAGCGAGGCGGTGCAGGCCTTCCTGGCCCATTGGGAATCGGCGCTGGTCGAGGTGCGTTTCCTGGACCCCGCCCACCCCAAGAAGCTGATGCCGCGCATGCGGCACCTGTTTTCCCGGGCCGGCCTCACGCGCGACGAGGTCGACATGATGCGCGGCGTCTGCACCGCGATGCTGACGGACTACCGGAACAGCAGGAAAAGATAGGCAGAAAAAAGGGGACGGAAATTCCGTCCCCTGTCCGTCCAGGCCCCGCCATCCGGCGCCGGGCCTGGGCGATTCGCCGGGGCCGGCCAGGCCGGCCCGCGGCGCTCAGTCCACCTTGGCGCCCGAGGCCTTGACCACCGGGGCCCAGCCTTCCACTTCGGACTTGATGAACTGGCCGAACTCGGCCGGCGTGGTCTTCACGCCCACGGCGCCCAGCTGCTCGAAGCTGCGCTGCACCTCGGGCTTGTCCAGCGCCTTCACCATGGCGGCGTTGAGCTTGTTGATGACCTCCGGCGGCGTGCCGGCCGGGGCGATCAGGCCGAACCACGACGACACGTCGAAATTGGCGAAGCCGGCTTCCTTCATGGTCGGCACGTCCGGCGCGCTCTTGGAGCGCTCGGTGGTGGTCACCGCCAGCGCGCGCAGCTTGCCCGACTGCACATGCGGCCAGGCCGAGGGCATGTTGTCGAACATGAACTGCACCTGGCCGCCGATCAGGTCGGTGATGGCCGGCGCGCTGCCCTTGTAGGGCACGTGCAGCACGTCGATGCCGGTCTGCATCTTGAACAGCTCGCCCGCCATGTGGATCGAGGTGCCGCTGCCCGACGAGGCGAAGGCCAGCTTGCCGGGGTTCTTCTTGGCGTAGTCGACCAGCTCCTGCACGGTCTTTACCGGCACCTGCGGATTGACCACCAGGATGTTGGGCACCTTCGCGCCCAGCGCCACAGGCGCGAAATCACGGGTCAGGTCGAAGTTGACGTTCTTGTACAGCGTCTGGTTGATGGCGCTGGTCACGGCCACGAACAGCAGCGTGTAGCCGTCCGGCGCCGCGCGCTGCACCTGGTCGGTGGCGATGTTGCTGCCCGCGCCCGGCTTGTTCTCGACCACGAAGGACTGGCCCAGGCTCTCGGTCAGTTCCTTGGCCATGATGCGGGCGATCACGTCGGTGGTGCCGCCGGCGGAAAAGCCGACCACGATGCGGACAGGCTTGTCCGGATAGGCCGCCAGGGCGGCGCCGCTGGCGAACACGCCCGCGGCGGCGGTCAGTAGGGTGGCGGCAAGGCGCCGCAGACCGGGCTTGTGACCTGGAATCATGATGTCTCCGTGCAGGTACTGTCCATCAAGTGGACGATTCGAATTCTTGAATAGGGAATTCTCGGCTATACACGGTCGGCACATCAAGGTAGAGTCCACGCAACGGACAATGGTTTTCCCTTGCCCGGTTTTTGCCAGTTGGTGATAACCCCCAAAGTTTTCAGAGAGTTGCATGCAAGACAGCGATGCCGCGGCCGCAGGCCCACGCACATTGCGGCGCGGATTGGCCGTCCTGGCCGCCCTGCGGGACCAGGGCCCTGACGGCCTCAGCGTGACCGATATCGCCCGCCTGACGGGCATCCAGCGCCCCACCATCTACCGCCTGCTGGCGGCCCTGCTAGACGCCGGCCTGGTGCTGCCGGTGACGGGCACCAAGAAATACCGCGCCCAGCTCGCGGTGGACCCCGATACCCGCTCACGCGATCCGCGCGTGCGCCAGCTGCTGCCGGTGCTGCGACGGCTGGCCGACCGCACCGGCGACGCGGTGTTCCTGGTGGTGCGCGACGAGGACGATTCCATCAGCCTGCATCGCGAGATCGGCAGCTACCCCGTGCAGATCCTCGCCACCTACGCCGGCAAGCGCCAGCCGCTGGGCGTGGGATCGGGCGGCATGGCGCTCCTGGCCGCCCTGCCCGACGAGGTCGCGCGCGGCATCGTCGAGCGCAATTCCGGCCGGCTCGACGAGTACGGCGGCATGACGCCGCAGGAAATGTACCGATTGATCGAGAACACCCGCGCCCGCGGCTATTCGGTGGTGGGCAACCACGCCGTGCGCGGCGCCCTGGGCGTGGGCTGCGCGCTGCTGGACGCGCACGGCGCGCCGCTGCTGGCGGTCAGCGTCACCGCGATCATCGACCGCATGCCGGCGCAGCGCCAGCGCGAGATCGCCGGCTGGATCAAGACCGAGCTGGCGCGGCTGGCGGCGCAGGCCTAGCCGGCGCGGCCCGTTCGATGGCGCCACGGCGCCCTCGAACGCGGTCCGTCGAACGCACGGCCTCGAACCCGATCCTGCCCCGGCAAGCGCGCTAGAACAGCTCGTCCAGCATCTCGAAGAATTCCCGCTTGGCCGGCTCGTCCGTCTCGCCCAGCTCATCCAGGAAGGCGGCGGCCTCGGACAGCGATACTTCCTCGCGCAGGTTGCGGTGGATGAAGGCCACGTCCATCCAGCGGTCCGCCAGGCCGGCCCGGCCCATGTCGATGAAATGCAGCTGTTCGCGCGCGTCCACGAACACATTGCTGTCGCACAGGTCGCCGTGCGAGAACACCAGGTCCTCGCTGGGCAGCGTCGCCCGCAGCCGCTCCAGCAGGTCCTCGGGCGTGGACAGGTCCGGCCAGGGTTCCAGATCGTAGTTCCTGTCGCACAGGTCGTTGGCCAGCAGGTACTCCAGCTCGCGCAGGCGCAAGGCCGCGCCCGCCTCGAACGGACAGCCGGCCGCTGGCACCGCGCGCAGCTGGCGCAGCGCCTCGGCGTACAGCGCGCGCACCGGCCGCCCGGCGTCGACGCGCGCGGTCAGCGGCTCGCCGGGCACGGCGCGGGTGATCATGTAGGCGCCGCCGCCGTTGGCGCCAGCCTGCACCACTTCAGGCACGTTGAGCCGGCCCGACAGCCATTGCAGCACCTGCGCCTCGCGCACCACGCTATAGGTCGTGGGCGCCAGGACGGCGGATGAGATCTTGAGGAAGTACCGGTCGTTGCCGCGCGTGAAGCGGTAGACGTCGCAAGGCGATTCGCCAACCTCGTCGGGCGACAGCCGGGCGTCGCCGATGAAGCGCGTCGCCGCCAGCGGCAGGGTGAAGGACATGCTCGAGCACATGCGAACCTCCCGGCCGCTGCCGGTTTTGCTGCGTATTGGAGAGAATCAGGCGGCGCCGGACTTGGCGGACTGCGCCGGGTTCTGGATCTCGCGCACGGGAATCGGCGCCTGGAAGCCGGCGGCCTCCAGCTTGCTCCGGATCTGCTGGTACAGGCCCCAGCGCAGGTCCCAGTACTTCGAAGCCTCGGCCCAGGCGCGCACGTTGACGATGACGCCATTCTCGCGATACTCGCTGACCTTCACCAGCGGCTCGGGATCCTTGAGCGCGAACTCGTTGGCCGCCACGATTTCCTTGAGCTTGGCCAGCGCCAGTTCCAGGTCGTCGCCATAGCGCACCGGCACCGGGATATCCAGGCGGCGGGTCTTGTTGCGGCTGTAGTTGGTGATGGTGGCGTTCCAGACCACGCTGTTGGGCAGCGTGATGTGAATGCCGTCGACCTGCACCAGGCGCGTCAGGAACAGGCCGACTTCCTCGACCGTGCCTTCGGCGCCGGTGCTCAGGCCGACGAACTCGCCGGTGCGCACCGGACGCAGGATCAGCAGCATGATGCCCGCCGCGATGTTCTGCAGCGTGCCCTGCAAGGCCAGGCCCACGGCCAGGCCGGCGGCGCCGAGCACGGCGATCAGGCTGGCCGTCTGCACCCCGAAGCGCGCCAGCACGGCGATCAGCGTGAAGATGCGCACCGTCCAGACCACGGTGCTGTAGAACATGGGAACGATCGTCGGATCGATCTTGCTGGAACGGGTCGCCATGCGCCGGACCCAGCGGCCCAGCAAGGCCGATACCCACCAGCCGACGACAAGGATGATCAGGGCGATGAGCAGATTCGTGCCCAGGTCCATGAGCTTGGGCGCCCATGCATTGACGGATTTCAAGGCTTCTTCCACGGTATCTCCTGCAAAGTGTGTAACGGCCGCCGGCGGCCCGGCCAGGCCTCGGGGGCGACATCCGGAGCCGGGCATGAGCCCGGCCCGGCCGCCAGCCCATGCGAGCGGCGCGGCGGCGAAAAATGCGACCGAAAACTTTATCAGAAGACCATGGCGCCCAAGGCGCGGGCGCGGGCTTCTTGTGTCAAGCTTTGTAAGGATAGCGGGAAGCCACGACGCCCGGCACGCGCCGGAAATGATTGTCCCAGGACAAGTCCGACGAAGCCGGCAACACCGGCCGCTCCTGCCCGCCGGCATCCGCGCGCAACATGGCCCCCAGGCCGCTGCTGACCAGGAAGCCGCCGGCGCTGGCCGGCGCCACGCCGCAGCCGTCCGCCACGGCGGTGACGCCCAGGCTGCGTCCGCTGGCCGCGTCCCAGTACATGACCTGCCCGCCCACGGGGCTGGACGTGGCCACCACCGCGCCGGCCGCGTCCACCGCGACCGAGCCGATGTAGTTGCGCATCTGGCGCAGGGCATCCCCGGGACCGGGGAACAGTTCCAGCGCCTGGCCGCGCCGATGGCGGCCGACCAGCGCGGGTCGGTCGCCCGCCGGACCCATGTACTGGCAGCCGAACCACACCGCGCCGTCGGCCGCGACGGCCAGGTGCCGGATCGACAGCCGGTGCAGCGCGGGATCCAGTTCCACCCGCTCGAGCAGCTTGCCGCTGGCCGCGTCCAGATAGGCCAGGGACGGGCGCATGGTGTCCAGGTTCAGCTCCAGCTTGCCGTAGTCCGGATGCGTCAGGATGCCGCCGTTGGCCACGCACAGCGTCTTGCCGTCGGGCAGCAGCAGCACCTCGTGCGGCCCGATGCCACCGCAATCGAATTCGCCCACGCGCCGATAGGCGCCGCCGGCCGAGGCGTCGTAGATGCCGAGCACGCCGCGTCCGCCATCGAAATCATTTTCCGTGGCGGCCAGCAGCCGGCCGTCGTCGAAGAACGCGCCATGGCCGAAGAAATGCCGGTTCTCCGGCAGGTCCAGTGCTATGGGCCCGGCCGCGCCGTCCAGGTCGAAACCCAGCGCGAAGAAGCCCGGCTGGCGGCCAAACACCACGGCGCGCCCGCCGGCCGCGTCAATGGCGAAGCTGTGGCCGCGCGCCGGCATCGGCACGACGCGCAGGTCGCGGCCCGACTCGTCCAGCAGCGCGGTCTCGTCGCGGCCGCCGCGCTTGCGCGCGCTCAGGTAGCGCGCGCCGCCTGCCCGTCCGGCATCGGCGGCCAGGACCGCGCCAGGGATGTGTGCCAGCCCCAGCGCCGCGCCCAGCGCCAGGAAGCGGCGGCGGTCAATCGCCATCGAGCGCATTGAAGCCGATGGTCACGCCCAGCGCGGGCGCCAGATCCTGGTCGACCACCGCCTTGGCGTTCTTCAAGGTCAACCCCGCCAGCGTCCATTGGCGGCGCGTCTCGCCGTCGCTGGCCACGTCCTGGTAAGGCGCCGCCGCGTCGCGCATGGTCTGCGCGGCGCGCGACAGTTCGCCACGCACGGCCTCGTCGATCCAGCCTCCGCCCTGCGGCAGCGGATAGGCGCCGGCGCGGTAGAAGGCCAGCATGGCGTCCAGGCTGGACGCCAGCGTGCGGGAGGACAGATTGCTGCGCCAATAGGCGGCGCGCTTGGGCCGGGCGGCCTCGGGCGCGTCGCCCAGCACGGGCAGGATCTTCACGTCGCGCGCGAACTGCAGGCCGGTGGACAGCGCCTTGACGGCCTCGGCCGCCACTTCCTGCGAATTGCGGTACAGGTCGTTGACGGGCCTGGGCGCGGCGAACTGGCGGCCGAAATCGCCTTCGGCGCTCCAGGCCTGCGCCAATTCGCGCGAGATGCCGGACACGTTGGCGGACACCGCCCGGGCATAGCCGCAGGCATAGGCGAAGTCCGCGCCGTCGGCGCGCTTGAGCAGCGCCGGCTCGCCGTACAGCACGTATTCCAGCGCCGGCAGGCCCTGCAGCGCCACGCTGCGCCCGGCCATCGCGCCGGGCTTGATCAGCTCGGGATCCTGCGCGGCGATGGCGGCCTGCACCTGCCTGGGCATCACGCCGCGCGTGTCGGGCCAGAAGGCCAGCCGCTCGTAGCGGTTGGCCTGGACCAGCGGACCGAAGCGCAGGAACTCGATGCCGGACCAGGCCAGGGCCAGCCCGGTGTGCGCGTCGTTCACGCGCGTGGCGCCGGCGGCGTCGGGCCGCGCGCACCAGGCGCCCAGCGCGGCGTCCATCTGTTCGGAGGCCTGCGCCATCCTGGCCATCGCGGGCCGGGCGTAGTCGCGCGCCAGGCGCTCGCCCAGATCGGCGGGCAGCCCGGCCGCGATCGCGACCGGCGCCAGCGAGCAGAGCGTGGCAGCGCACAGGACCCGCGCGAAGGATCGGGGCAATGCCCGAGGCAGCATCCGGAACGCCGCCCCCATCAACGACGCAAGCAGGGGCCGGGACGGCACGGTGCCAGCGCGGCGGCCGGCGGCGGACGGAGGCATCACAGGGACTCCAGGAAACGGATCAGGTCGGCGCGCTCTTCGGGCGTCATCGCCACCACGCGGTCGCGCGCCGGCCTGGCCGCGCCGCCGTGCCACAACACGGCTTCCAGCAGCGTGCGCGCGCGGCCGTCGTGCAGCCAGGTCGCGCCGGGATTGACGGTCTTGGTCAGGCCGATGCCCCATAGCGGCGGCGTGCGCCATTCGCGGCCGTTGGCCAGGCCGTCGCTGACGCCGTCGGCCAGGTCATCGCCCATGTCGTGCACCAGCATGTCGGTGTACGGCCAGATCAGCTGGAAACGGTGCTCGGCCTGCCTGGCATTGCGGCTGGTGACGTACTTGGGCACGTGGCAGGCCACGCAATTGGCCTCGTAGAACAGTTTCTTGCCCGCCAGCACGCGCGCATCGCCGGCGTCGCGCCGCTGCGGCACGGCCAGGTTGGTGGAGTAGACGGTGACGAAGTCCATCAGCTTGGCCGGCACCTCTTCGGGACCAAAGCGCGGCTGCGCGCCATGCGGCATGTCCAGGCAGCGCTGCTGGCCGCGCGTGCAGTCGCCCCAATGGCTGGGGAACATCGGCGTGGACAGGCCCATGTCGTTGGAGAAGGCGGCGGCGCTCTGCTGTTCGACCGTGGGCTGGCCGGCCTTCAGGTTGAAACGGCCCAGCACGGTCTTGCCGCTGCGCACGTCGGTCACCCAGTTGGCCTTGCCGACGATGCCGTCGCGCTTGTCGGCGCCCACATTGGCCAGTATGTCGGCCTCGTGGATGGATTCAAGCAGGCCCAGCCCGATCATGGGCGGCGCCAGGCGCGGCGAGATCTGCGTGTCGGCGCGCATCGGGCCGTAGCCCAGGTTCTCGATGCGGTAGGCGGGCTTCATCAGCGTGGCGGTCTCGCCGCCATTGAGCTGCACGACCATCGGCGTGTAGTCGATCTCCATCCGCCCTTCGGCCGGCAGGCCGGCCACGGCGAAGTTCTGCAGCTGCACGCCATAGACAGGCTCCGGCAGCGAGGCGATCTCGTCCGGCCCCAGCCTCGGATGGCCACGGTCCGGCCCTTCGGGAATGGCCAGGCGCAGCAGCAGCGCCACGGCGTCGGGCCGTTCCAGCGGATCGAAGCCCGGCACGGAGCCGCGCCCGTCCTTGGTGTGACAGGCCTGGCAGGAGCGCGCGTTGAACAGCGGCCCCAGGCCATCGGAGGCCTGCGTGGACGACGGCGCCGACACCCAGTCCTTGCGAAACAGGCCATTGCCGACCTGGAACTCCTGGCGGCGCTCGAAATCCATGTTGGCCGAGGGCTGCGAGAAGATGTCGGCGTTGATCATCTTGCCGGTGGTGGCCGCGCCGGCCTGCATGGTCTCGAAGGTCTCGGCCTTGGAGAAATCGCGGGCGGGCGCGGTGATGGCGGTGACGCGCTTCAGATCCCCGGGCGTGAGGTCGTCGCGCACCGGAGGTTGCGCGGCAGCGCCGGCATGGGCCGACGCCGCCAGTACGGCTGCCAGGACGAGCTTCACTTGAATACGGCGTCGGGCTTGTCCAGGCTGTCGGAGCCTTCGATGGCGATCTTGCCCAGGTCCAGCAGCGCGATCACGCGTTCCAGGCTGCGGGTCTGGTCGATCAGGCGGTCGATGGCGGCCTGCACCACCGCGTTGCCTTCCTTGTTGCCGTCCGCGATCATCTGGTCGTAGGTCTCGACCGTCTCGGCGCGCGTCTTCATGGCCTGCATGGCGGCCACGGTGGCGTCGAGCTTGGCGCGCACCTCGGCGTCGAGCTTGGGGTCCTTGGCCTTGACCAGTTCCGACAGGCTGGCGCCGGACACAGTCTTGCCGTCGATGCGCTTGTACTCGCCCAGGTAGACGTTGCGGATGCCGATCTGGTTGTAGAAGTGCGAGTTGTGGGTGTTGTCCGAGAAGCAGTCATGCTCTTCCTCGGGATCGTGCAGCATCAGGCCGAGCTTCATGCGCTCGCCGGCCAGTTCGCCATAGGACAGGCTGCCCAGACCCGTCAGCATGGCCACCAGGCCCGCCTTGGGATCTTCCTCGACGGCCTTGCGCGCGGCGCCGCCCTGCTTCCAGTGGCCCGCCATTTCTTCCAGGTCGGTCACCAGCAGCTCGGTCACGGCCTTGAGGAAGTCCACGCGGCGCTCGCAGTGGCCGCCGGTGCATTGCTTGGTGTCGAAGTCGGTGTGCGGACGGTTGCCCGAGTGGCGTTCCTGCGGCGTGCCCTGGCGGCCGGCCGGCGCCGGGCCGGTGCCGTTCAGGTCCTGGCCCCACAGCAGGAATTCGATGGCGTGGTAGCCGGTGGCCACGTTGGCCTCGTTGCCGTCGGCTTCGTGCAGCACCTCGGACAGCAGCTTGGGCGTGATCTTGCTGGCGTCGACGGTCTTGCCGCCGACCGAGATCTTGGAATTGGCGATGACGTTGACGGCGTAGTAGGCGTTGTCGTCCTTCTCGGTGCCGTAGGACGCGTCGACGTAGTCGATCAGGCCTTCGTCCAGCGGCCAGGCGTTGACCCGGCCTTCCCAGTCATCGACGATGGCATTGCCGAAGCGATAGGCCTCGGTCTGCTGGTACGGCACGCGCGCCTCCAGCCAGGCCTGGCGCGCCGCCTTCAGCGTGTCCGGGCTGGGCTGGGCGACCAGCGCGTCCACCGCCTTGCGCAAGTTCCTGGCCGAGGCCAGCGCGTCCTCGTAGCCGGCCTGGGCCAGATCCGAGTAATTGGCGACCACGGCCTTGGGTTGCACCGCGGCCAGTGCCGTGCCGCCGTATACGGCGGCGGCCAGCGCCACCCCCAAAAGCAACTTGCGCATACGAATTCTCCCGTGACTCCGGCGGCCCGCCCCCACGGCGGACCAGCCTGGACTCTATTTTGCGGATGAGAGTGTAAACAATTTTCGTTTGTCGTTCAGCGTGAGGTCAGCTAGCTGACATTTATCCGAATAGATGCTGTGCGTTTCCCGTTGACGACGGTGTACGCTCTGAAGAGGTGCACGCCACACTCGGGTTGCCCGGCGGCGGGAACCTTCAACGCAAAAGGAGAACGCCGTGCCTATCCGCAATGATCCGTCCAGGCCACACGAGGCCAGACTCATCAACGAGCCCATCACCACGCCACGGAATATCGTCGAGCTGCTGGCCCAATGGCGCCAGGACGAACCGCTGGGACCGGAAGATCAATTCCCCGAGACAGCCGACCTGCTGCTGCAGCCGGAGTTCGACCCTTTCAGCTCCAACTGGTGCATGGCGCACCGCCTCGGTTCGCGCCCGGCACCGATATAACGCATGTCGGACGCGAACCGCCGCAGCAAGCTGACGGCAACAAGCCGACCCCATCACGCGGGCCGCAGCCAGCGTCGCAACAGCCGAGTGGCCAGCGGAATGCAGGCATACACCATCACCGGCGTCAGCGCGACGCTGGTCAGCAGCGCGCGCCAGAACGTCGGCAAGGCCGCCAGCCGTTCGCCCAGCAGCGCCGAGAACATCAGCAGCAGCGGGAAGTAGGCCAGCCAGATGCTGACCGCCTGCTTCCAGCGCGGCGGCGCGCTTGGCCCCTGGCCGAACCAGCCGTCCATGCCGCGCGCGCGGCGCACCTCGCTGCCGCGCACCAGCGCAGCGCCGCGCTCCAGCCACATGCGGCGCGGCAGCGAGCGTTCCCAGCGATCAAGGCTGGCCTCGCCGTCGAAGCGCAGCACGATCTGGTATTGATCGCCGCCCGCCGGCGGCTGCAGCACGCCGGAACCGAGAAAGCCCGGAAAGCCCGCCGCCAGGATCTCGCCCTGCCGCATCCAGGCCAGGAAATCGCCGTAGCGCTCGGGCTGGATGTGGCGGGTGACGAGCAGGGTGACGGGGGCGGACGAGGCGGAACGCGGCATGAGGGACTCCTGTGCGGCTCGCGGCGACTGGCGAGCCTGGCACTGGAACATCAAGCAAGCGGCGTGCCAGCCGGGCCTCGCGGCAGACCTGGCGGCCCGCATTGAGCCTGCAGGATTGCGCGTCTACACTGTCCCGACCCCCTCCCCCCAACTTGGAGCACGCGTCCCATGAGCACCTACAAGATCGCCGTTTTCGTCGGCAGCCTGCGCGCCGCCTCGATCAATCTGCGCCTGGCCCGCGCGCTGGAAAAACTGGTTCCCCCGGATTTCAAGTTCGACTACGTGAACCTGGACGTGCCGCTCTTCAACCAGGACAACGAGAACAACCTGCCCCCGGGCGTGGCCAAGCTCAAGCAGCAGATCACCGAATCCCAGGGCGTGCTGTTCGTCTCGCCCGAGCACAACCGCTCGGTGCCCGCCGCCATCAAGAACGCCATCGACTGGGGCTCGCGTCCGTGGGGCCACAACTCCTGGGCCGGCAAGGCCGCCGGCGTGCTGGGCACCTCGCCCAGCGCCGCCGGCACCGCGCTCATGCAGCAGCACCTGCGCAACATCCTGGCCGCCGAAGGCGCCAGCACGCTGACCACGCCCGAGGTCTTCCTGCAGTACTCGGACGGCCTGGTGAACGACCAGCACGAGATCACCAACGAAGGCACGCGCAAGTTCCTGCAGGGCTGGATCGACCGCTACGCCGACTGGATCCGCAAGTTCAACAGCTGATCCGCGCCATGGCCGGGCGCGGCTTTGGCCGCGTCCGGCATCTGGCGGATCCGGATGCGCTCCGGTAGGCGAACCCGTGGCTGTGGGCTTATCCCCGCCAACTGTGGAGAAGCTTGAGGACAGCCTTGGGGCAGCCCGGAAAAACCCTGCCGTGCCAAGCACTTGCAAGGGCCGATCAAAAACTGCGCAATCGCTCCGAAACGCCCTGCGCGACCGTGTTATCCACTGTTTTGCCGGCATCCGGACAACCCGTCGCGGCATTCATCCCCATGCGCCGCAATTGTCCCCGCCTTCTGTGGAAAAACATGAGGACAGCATGAGGGTAGATGCGAAATCCTCTTTGCAATCAGTACCCTGCAGGCACTGCTCAAGAAACGCCCAATCCCCGGATATCCCCGCCCTGGTTGTCCCCGCCAAATGTGGACAAGGCTGAGGACAGCTTGCGGGCAGCCTGCAAATCCTCTTTCGCGTCAATGACTTGGAACCCGTGGGCAATAAACGAGCAGCGCCGGTTCGGCGCGCTGCCGTGAACGCGGGTCAGCGCCATCGTTCACGATGCGTGGCCGCTTGTCCCCATCGAATGTGGACAAGCCTCTGAACAGTCTAGTGACAAGCCGAAAATGTTCTTTGACGGCAAGGACTTGCAATCACTGCTCAAGGAATGACCTGTCCACGCCCCGGGAACAGGGCGGGCCGCGGCGAACGCGGCCCCATGCGACGGCCCGGCGCCTGCCCCAGGCGATGCCCGCGGCCGCCCCGGACCAGCCGGCTCGGCGCCGCTATTCGTTGCCTTCCAGGCGCATGCCGATCTTCAGGCCGACCTGCCAGTGCGCCACCTTGCCGTCCTTGATGTGGCCGCGCACTTCGGTGACCTCGAACCAGTCCAGATGGCGCAAGGTTTCGGAGGCCCGCTCGATCGCCTGCTTGATGGCGTCGTCGGTGGACTTGGTGGAGGAACCCACCAGCTCGATCTGCTTGTAGACGTGGTTGGACATTGCGTGTCTCCTGGAAGGAATCAGTCACGAACTGTCGGCCGCCAGCGACTCCGGCGCTTGCGACCGGCAATCCATGCGGACAGGATACGCCCGCCGCGCCCGCCATGGCGCATGTCGTCGCATCCGCGACGCCGGGATCATGCGCCCGATCAACCAACCTCGAACGCGGCGAAGCGCTCCTGCAGGCAGGCGCGCAGGCGCTTGACTGCCGGCGACAGCAGCATGCGGTGCACGCACAGCAGATACAGCGGCGAAGGTTCGCCCTGATGGTCGCCGAACAGCTGCACCAGCCGCCCGGCGCGCAGGTCTTCCAGCACGTCGTAGCGCGATTTGTAGGCCACGCCGCAACCGGCCAGCGCCCAGCGGCGCACCAGTTCACCGTCGTCGCTGACGCGGTCGCCCTTGACCGGCACGGTCTGGGACACGCCGTCACGCTCGAAGGTCCAGCGGTCGTGCAGCGACTCGCCCAGCACGAAGGACAGGCAGTTGTGGCGGCGCAGGTCCACGGGCGTCTGCGGCGTGCCGTGACGCGCCAGATAGGCCGGTGACGCGCACACCACGCGGCGGTTGGATTCAGACAGGGGCAGCGCCACCAGGCTGGAGTCGGCGGGCGTGCCGTAGCGCACCGCGATGTCCACCGGCTGGCGGAACAGGTCGGCCAGCCGGTCGCTGATACGCACCTGGAAGCCGACGCGCGGATGGCGGCGCTGGAATTCGTCCAGCCAGGGCAGCAGCACGTTGCGCCCCAGGTCCGAGGGCACCGAGATCGACAGCGTGCCGCTGATGGCGGTCTTGTCGCGCGCCAGCGCGTTGCGGCCGGCGTCCAGCGTGGCGATGGCCGAGCGAGCGTACTCCAGGTAACGCTCGCCGTCCGCCGTCAGCCGCAGGCTGCGCGTGGAGCGGACGAACAACCGCGTCTCCAGCGTCAGCTCCAGCCGTTTCAGGGCGGCGCTGGCGACCGCCGGCGTCAGGTCCAGCTCGCGCGCGGCGGCCGAGAAGCTGCCGTGGTCGGCCGCGGACACGAAGATCCTCAGGTCTTCGAAGCGGACCATGATGTCCTCATTTTCAAAAAATTATTGAAACTGGTTCCGATGCTAGCCGGTTTTTCCCCGCCCCGCGCCGGGTAATGATGGCCACACCCCGATTCATCAGCGGCGGGCGGCGGGCAAGCCCGCCACCACCGCGGCAAACCCGACACACTCAGGAACTCTCACATGAAAATCGAACTGAACGGCAAGAAGGCGCTCGTCACCGGCTCGTCCGGCGGCATCGGACAGGCCATTGCCCAGGGGCTGGCCGAGGCCGGCGCCGAGGTGGTGCTGCACGGCCGCGACGCCGGCAAGCTGGCGCGCGCCGCGCAGGAGATCGCCGCGCGCGTGCCCGGCGCGCGCCTGGGCACCGTGCAGGCCGACCTGGCCACCGCCGACGGCGCCGCCTCGATCTGCGCCGCGCATCCGGACGTGGACATCCTGGTGAACAACGCCGGCTACTTCGCGCCCAAGTCCTTCACCGAAATCACCGACGACGACTGGCAGTACATGATGGACGTCAACGTCATGAGCGGCGTGCGCCTGTCGCGCTACTACCTGCCGCGCCTGCTGGCGGCCAACTGGGGGCGCATCGTCTTCCTGTCCAGCGAATCGGCGCTGCAGATTCCCGCCGAGATGATCCACTACGGCGTCAGCAAGACGGCGCTGCTGGGCGTGTCGCGCGGACTGGCCGAGCTGACCGCCGGCACCGGCGTGACCGTCAACGCCGTGCTGCCCGGCCCGACGCGCTCGGAAGGCGTGGCGTCCTTCTTCGCCGAGCTGGCGCAGGCGCAGGGCGTGCCGCAGGCGCAGATGGAGCGCGACTTCATCGCCCAGAACCGCCCCAGTTCGTTGCTGCGCCGGCTGGCCACGGTGGAGGAAGTCGCCAACATGGTGGTGTACGCCTGCTCGACCCAGGCTTCGGCCACCAATGGCGCGGCGCTGCGCGTGGACGGCGGCGTGGTCCGCTCGATCGCCTGAGACCGCCCCCCCATCATCCGGAACCCTGACATGAAAGCCATCGCCTATTTCGAGAACCTGCCCGCCGACCATTCCGAGGCGCTGCGCGACATCACGCTGCCCGAGCCCGTGCCGGGCGAGCGCGACCTGCTGGTCGAGGTGCGCGCCATCTCCGTGAACCCCGTGGACGTGAAGATCCGCGCCAACCGCAAGCCCCAGGACGGCCGGCCCGAGGTCATCGGCTGGGACGCGGCCGGCGTGGTGCGCGCCGTGGGATCGCGCGTCAGCCTGTTCAAGCCCGGCGACCGCGTCTGGTACGCCGGCGCGCTGGACCGCCCTGGCGCCAACAGCGAGCTGCACGCGGTCGACGAACGCATCGTCGGCCGCATGCCGGACAGCCTGGACTACGCCCAGGCCGCCGCGCTGCCGCTGACCACCATCACCGCCTGGGAACTGCTGTTCGACCGGCTGCGCGTGCTGGACAACGCCTTGCCCAGCCAGCAGAGCCTGCTGGTGGTGGGCGCGGCCGGCGGCGTGGGCTCCATCCTGGTCCAGCTGGCGCGCCAGCTGACCGGCCTGACCGTGATCGGCACTGCCTCGCGCCCACAGACCCAGGCCTGGGTGCGCGAGCTGGGCGCGCATCACGTCATCGACCACGGCCAGCCGCTGGCCGAGGAACTGCGGCGCATCGGCATCAACGAAGTCAGCCACATCGCCAGCCTGACCCACAGCGACCAACATTTCGCGCAGATCGCCGAGGCCATCGCGCCGCAGGGTCGGATCGCGCTGATCGACGACCCGGCCGCCCTCGACGTGCGCCTGCTCAAGCGCAAGTCGGCCTCGCTGCACTGGGAATTCATGTTCGCCCGGCCACTGCACCAGACGCCCGACATGATCGCCCAGCATGAACTGCTGAACCAGGCCGCGCGCCTGATCGACCAGGGCCGGCTGCGGACCACGCTGGGCGAACACTACGGCACGATCAACGCCGCCAACCTGCGGCGCGCGCACGCCTTCATCGAAAGCGGGCGGGCACAGGGCAAGGTGGTGCTGGAAGGCTTTTGACGGCCGGGGGGCGGCGCCGGGCGGCCGCCAGCGGATTTCTTGCGGCGGGCATCTCGTATTACTGCGCGGAAACGGTTAAAACCGCGTTTGCGCGATGCCCGACGGCAGCCGCGCGCTCTCCGGAGAACTCCCCTGCTCGCCCACATGCTCGACCAGGCCCAGGAGCCCAGCCTCTGGGCCATGGTCGCCTTGACCCTACTGTTGCTTCGTTTCGTCCCGCTGCAAGGCTGGCTGGCCGTGCTCGTGGCCGGCATCACGTCGGGCCTGATCCTGGACACCATCCAGTTCCGGGTCGGTCCCCCGCGCCTGTGGGACGCGCTGGTCTGCGGCTCGGTGCTGGCGGCGCTGCTGGTCGCCGCGCTGCTCGAATCCCTGTACGCGCTGTTCAGGCGATACCGTGACGGCAAGACCCGGCCCTGAACGCCAGGCGGCGCTCCGGCCGCTGCATGGCCTGGCGTTACATCCGGTTTAGCCTGCTGCACGCATCTTCACACTCCCTATTCAAATCCCTCCAGACTGACGGCTGCCGCGCGGCCAGAATCCCATCCATCGCGGCCCCAGGCTTGAGGATGGCCGCAAGCACGGAGATCGGCCCATGGAGACTGCAAGCGCGGCGCCCGCGGCCCGGCTGGACCTGCTGGACGCGCTGCGCGGCTTCGCGCTGCTGGGCGTATTGCTGGCCAATCTGCGCGATTTTTCCCTGCATCAGTTCCTGCTGGATACCTCCGCGATCCAGGACGGCGTCGCGCAGCAGCTGATGGCCGCGCTGCTGGACGCCAAGGCCGCAACCCTGTTCTCGCTGTTGTTCGGCGTCGGTTTCGCCATGCAGATGCGCGCGCGCGAAGACGCGGCCCCGCGCTACCGCCGCCGGCTGCTGTTGCTGCTACTGATCGGCCTGGCGCATGCCTGGCTGCTGTGGTGGGGCGACATCCTGCGCTACTACGCGCTGCTGGGGCTGCTGCTATTGCCGATGGCGCGCTGGAGCCCGCGCCGGCTGGCGCTGGCCGGCATCGCCGTCGCCCTGTTCGCCGCGCCGCTGCTGGCGCCGTTTGCGAAAGCCTGGCTGCCCGCCGTGACGCCGCATGCGCGGGCGGCGGCCGAGGCGCTGGCAGCCTTCTCCAGTCCCGATCCCGGCCGCGCCTGGGCCGCCAATCTGGATTACGACCTGCGCATGCGCCTGGCCAACTGGAGCCTCGCCGGCTTCGTGCTGGGCCGCCTGATGGTGGGCGCGGCGCTGGGCGCCACCACGCTGTTCAGCCATCCGCATGAGCGGCGGCGCGCCTGGCTCGGCATCCTGGCCGCCGGACTGGCCGTCGGCATGCCCGCCACCGCCTTCGCGCTGCTGCGCGACCAGCAGATCCTGTTCAACGACGGCTGGTGGGCCGGCGCCGACGCTCGCGCCGCGGCCCGCGTGATCCGGGCCGCGGCCTCGCTCTCGCTCGGGCTGGCCTATATGGCGGCCTTCGCGCTGCTGTTCCAGCATGGCCTGCCGCGCAAGCTGCTGATGGTGTTCGCGCCCGCCGGGCGCATGGCGCTCAGCAACTATCTGGCGCAAAGCCTGATCGGCGTCGCGCTGTACTACGGCGCCGGGGCCGGCCTCGGTCCCGCCCGCGAGCTGTCGCCCGTCCTGCTGCTGGGCCTGGCGCTGTTCGCCGTCCAGTCGGCGGGCAGCGCCTGGTGGCTGCGGCGCTTTCACTACGGACCTTGCGAATGGCTGTGGCGCAGCGCCACCTGCGGCAGCTGGCAAACGCTGCGTCGCCGGGCGACCGCCGTCAACGCGCCGCAGCGGCGCATGGAGAACGCATGATGATGAAATCCACCGCCATCGCCTGCCTCGCGGCCTGGACGGTCCTGGGCGCCGGCTGCGCCGATGGCACCGCCATCGCCACCGGCAACCGTCATCCTCCCGCGCTGGCCGCGAACGTCACGCTGTATTCGGCGCCGCCGGGGCGCAACTACGAGGTCGTGGGACTGGTCCGGGCCGAGAGCGACGCCGGCCTGACAGCGCAAAGCTCGATGGAATACGCGATCGAGGAACTGAAGAAACAGGCCGCCAGCCTGGGCGCCAACGGCGTGCTGCTGACCGGCAGCGGCGTGCGCGCGGTCGGCATGAACACCACCTACAACCGGCAATCGCACACCGCGTCCAGTTCGGTGGAGGAAGTGCAGCATCTGGAAGGCCAGGCCATCGTGGTCCGCTAGCGCGACGGCCTGCGCGACTCGCCCAGAGTCCGGTCTGGCCCCGCTCGGACAGGCCGCTACTGCCGCAGGCGGACCTCAGCCGCGCGCGTCGCGCCGGGCGCGCGCCTGGGGATCGTTGATCTCGGTCTCCAGCTCGGCGATCAGCCAGGAAAACCAGCCGTTCTCACTGCGGGCATAGACCACCGCCGCCGGCGTCTTGCCGGCGCGCCAGTCCGGCTGGTGCGCGTCCATCCAGGCGGACAGGCTCCTGTGCGGCGCCAGCAGGCCGGACAGCCAGGACCAGGCGTAGTCCGCCGCGCTGCGGCGCAAACCCTTGGCGCAGGCGTAGATGGTGGGCTCCAGCGGCAGGCTGCCCGAACGCGCGAGCCGCTCCTGCACCCGGCGCAAGATTTCCGCCGTTGCCTGCAATTGTTCGGTGCTGAGCTTTTTCACTTGGAGACTCCCTGGCTTGATGTCGGCGGATTATCGCCTGATCGCGCCGGGCTTTCCAAGCTGGAAATCCATGCGCAGCGAAGCGCTGTGGCGCTCGCCCGGCGCCAGCACTCGCATGCCGGTGCGCGCGTCGCCCGCCGCCGCCAGGTTGAAGGCGTCGGCGACGTTGCTGACCGGCTCCACGCACAGGAAATCGGCGCCGGGCGCGGTGTACACCACCAGATGCGCGAAGGCCGGATCGGCGCGCAGGGCCAGCTCGCGCCCGTCGTCCCAGTGCAGCGTGGCGCGCCCTTCCCATTGCGACAGATAGGTATCGCAGCCCTCGGCCGACTGGCGCAGCTCGCGCACATGCGTGACCTTGCTGCCCGTGGGCAGGCCGCGCTCATCGGCCGGCCACAGCCGGCGCGCGTGCAGCGCCACTCGCCTTGCGGTGAAGTACGGATGGATGCCGAAGCCGAAGGGCATGGGCGTGTCGCCGCCATTGCGCATGATCAGTGTCAGGCTCAAGCCGCCGGCATCCAGCCGATAGCGCTGCACGCACTCGAACGGCCAGGCCCAGCCCATCGTCCCGGCCGGCGCGTCCAGCACCAGGTCGACCGAGTCGGCCTCCAGCGCCCGCACCTGCCACGGCAGGTACAGGCCGCTGCCGTGGATGGCCTCGGACCGCCCCGCCAGCGAGCGCAGCCGATGGCGCGCGCCGTCGAAGGTGAAGACGCCATCGCGGATGCGGTTGGAATACGGCGCCAGCGGATACGAGCCGGCGCGCGGCCATTTGGCCGCCGGCCAGTCCGTCTCGGTCAGCGGCACGATCCAGTCCAATCCGCCCGTGGACAGGCCGGTCAGGCGTCCGCCCGCCGCGGGCGCGAATTCGGCCGTGTGGCCGGCACAGGTAATGCGCACGCGCTCACTGGCATCCAGTTGGGTGTCGTCGTTGGGGAAATCCGACATGGAAGGCTCCGGCGGCTGGTCTGTGCCGCCCAGGCAGTGATTGTGCCCAGGGCACGCGACGGGGATCAAGTCCGGCGCGAAACCGTCTCTTTGTCCTATTGCCCGGCCCGATACAATCACGGGCATGAATTCCGCAACACAGACCACCGCCGCCGACGCCCTCGTGGGCCACACTCCCATGATGCAGCAATACCTGCGCCTCAAGAACGAGGCCGGGCCGCTGCTGCTGTTCTACCGCATGGGCGACTTCTATGAAATGTTCTACGAAGACGCCGAGCGCGGCGCGCGGCTGCTGAACCTGACGCTGACCAAGCGCGGCTCGTCCAACGGCACGCCGATACCCATGGCCGGCATCCCGGTGCACGCCATGGAACAGTACCTGGCGCGGCTGGTGGCGCTGGGCGAGTCGATCGCCATCTGCGAACAGATCGGCGACCCGGCCACGTCCAAGGGACCGGTCGAGCGCCGCATCGTGCGCATCGTCACGCCCGGCACGCTGACCGACGATGCGCTGCTGCCGGCCAAGGCCGACCGCGCGCTGGCCTCGATCTTCATCGGCGGCAACGCGCGCGCGCCGCGCGCCGGCCTGGCCTGGCTGAACCTGGCCAGCGGCGACTTCCGCGTCACCGAATGCGCGCCGGCCCAGCTGGAATCCGAGCTGCACCGCGTCGCGCCGGCCGAGATCATCTGCGCCGAAAGCGCCGAGCTGCCCTTCTCGTTCGATGGCGCCCGCGCCCGCGTGCCCGACTGGCACTTCGAGGGCGACAGCGCGCGCGCCCACCTGCTGGCGCATTTCAAGACCGACACGCTGGCCGGCTTCGATGTCGAGGACATGCCGGCCGGCGTCTGCGCCGCCGGCGCGCTGCTGCGTTACGCAGCGCGCACCCAGTCGCAGGCGCTGGCGCACGTGCAGAGCCTGTCGGCCGAGCGCCCCGGCCAGTACGTGCTGCTGGACCCGGTCACGCGCCGCAACCTGGAACTGACCCAGACCCTGTCGGGCGAGGACGCGCCCACGCTGTTCTCGCTGCTGGACGCCTGCCGCACGCCCATGGGCAGCCGGCTGCTGCGGCGCTGGCTGCATCACCCGCTGCGCGAGAACGCGCCGGCGCTGGCGCGCCAGCACGCCATCTCGGCGCTGCTGGCCGGCCGCATGGACGTGGAACAGACCTTCGGCGCCGCCGGCCTGCTGGAAACGCTGCGCGCCACGCTCAACGCCTTTCCCGACATCGAGCGCATCGCCGCGCGGCTGGCGCTGCGCTCGGTGCGCCCGCGCGAGCTGGCCAGCCTGCGCGACGCGCTGCACGCGCTGCCGGCGCTGCGCGAGCTGGTCGCCCCCATGTCGTCCTCGCCGCGCCTGGGCGAGCTGCTGGCGCAGCTGTCGGTCGACCCCGACCTGGCCGGCCTGCTGACCCGCGCCATCGCGCCCGAGCCGGCCGTGGCCATCCGCGACGGCGGCGTGCTGGCGGCGGGCTTCGATGCCGAACTGGACGAGCTGCGCGGCCTGGCCGCCGACGGCGGCGATTTCCTGCTGCAACTGGAAGCACGCGAGCGCGAGCGCACCGGCATCAGCAACCTGCGCGTGGAATTCAACCGCGTCCACGGCTTCTATATCGAAGTGACCAAGGGCCAGACCGCCAAGGTGCCCGAGGACTACCGCCGCCGCCAGACGCTGAAGAACGCCGAGCGCTACATCACTCCCGAACTCAAGACCTGGGAAGACAAGGTGCTGTCGGCGCAGGACCGCTCGCTGGCGCGCGAGAAATGGCTGTTCGAGCAGCTGCTGGACGTGCTGGCCGAACACGTGCGCCCGCTGTCCGACTGCGCCGCGGCGCTGGCCGAGCTGGACACGCTGGCCGCGCTGGCCGAGCACGCGCGCCGCCACGACTGGGTGGCGCCCGAGCTGTCCGAGCAGGCCGACATCGACAT
>NZ_JAGTJY010000260.1:0-6113 GCF_018195695.1 Achromobacter sp. Marseille-Q0513
CGCGCCAATGAGCCTGATTTCCCCCTCCCTGGCGCAGCGGATCGAACAGGCCCGCCAGGCCCAGCTGCGCGCGCAGAAGGCCGCCGAGAACAGCGGTTGGCGCATGAGCCAGAGCAAGAGCGCCGGCGGCAAGAGCCGCTACGCCCGCTGGCACGTGGACGAGGCGACCGAGCATGATTCCGAGAACTGGCTGCTCAGCTACCTGGACCTGATCACGCTGCTGCTGGCCATGCTGGTGGTGATGCTGGCCATCTCGCGCCTGCACGGCTTCGCCGGCGAAAGCCAGCCGGTCGAGCTGGTCGGCTCGCTGGCCACCAGCGGCCTGCCCGCCTACGACGGCGAATATTCCGAGTTCGACAAGGTCGCCATTCCGCCCGAATGGGCCACGCCCGAGGCGCCGGCCACGGCCCAGGCGTCCGCGCCGGCCACGGCAAGCGACGGCGAGATCGTGGCCGAGGCCGCGCCACCGCTGAAGGCCCCGTCCAAGGAATCGCTGGGACTGGCCGACCTGGGCAAATCGGTGGACGTCATCGTCAACGAGCAGTCGGTGAGCTTCCGCATCAGCAACGAGCTGCTGTTCGCCTCGGGCCAGGCCACGCTCAGCCCCGCCGGGCTGGACGTGATCAAGCGCCTGGCGGCGATCCTGAACAAGAACGAGTACCAGGTCTCGGTCGAGGGCCACAGTGACACGGTGCCGATCCAGACCCGCCAGTTCGCCTCGAACTGGGAGCTGTCCAGCAGCCGCGCCACCAGCGTGCTGCGCGAACTGGTGCGCGACGGCGTGACCGCCGGCCGCCTGCGCGCGGTGGGCTATGCCGAGACGCGGCCCATCGAGAGCAACGAAACGCCGGCCGGCCGCGCCGCCAACCGCCGCGTCGAGCTGATCATGGACATCACGCAGCCGCCCAAGGCCGCGCAGGCGCCCGCGCCGGCCAAGTCCTGAACGGCGGCTGGCGGCGCATCTCGCCGCCAGCCGCGAACGGCGCTAAGCTGGCGGCCTGCCCTTCGCCAGGAACCTCCCTACATGTCCTATCTGCTCCTGATCGTCGAACCGGTCGGCCAGCGCGCCGAACGCACGCCCGAACAAGGCCGCGAGGCCTATGGCGCCATGCTGCGCTATGCCGAAAGCCTGAACGAGCGCGGCCTGCTGCAACGCGCCGAATCGCTGAAGTCCGATGCCGAGGGCGTGCGCCTGCGCGTGCGCGACGGCGAACGCAGCGTGATCGACGGCCCCTTCGCCGAGGCCAAGGAAATGATCGGCGGCTTCTTCCTGCTGGATTGCGACACGCGCGAGGAAGCGCTGGCGCTGGCCGCCGAATGCCCGGCCGCCGCCTGGGCCACCGTGGAAGTGCGCGAGCTGGGTCCGTGTTTTCTTTGAGGCGGCTTCGACCGCTGCGTTGAGGTTGCTGCGTTGCAGCCTCGGTCGCCCGGCCCGCTCGCGGCGGCCCCGGTCTCCTTCCTGCCGCCGCCTCAGCCGCCCTTGCCGCCGCGCCGGGACTTGGCCGGTGCCTGCCGGCCATGCTTCAGGATCAGGTCGTGCAGCGCCTGCGCCGCCGGCGACAGCACCGCGCCCTTGCGGCTCAGCAACGAAAACGTGCGCCTGACCGTGGGCATGTGCAGCGTCACCACGCGCAGGCCCGGATACGAGCCCGCCTGCCAGGCCAGCCGGGGCGCCACCGCGATGCCGGCGCCCGCCGCCACCAATCCCACCGCCGTCGAACTGCGCTGCACCTCGTAGAAGGCCGACAGCTCCAGCTGGCTTTCCGCCAGCGCGTGATCTAGCAAGGGCCGGTTGTTGCTGCTGGCGCCCGGAAAGATCAGCCGGTGTCCTTCCAGCGCCTTCCAGGGCAGCGCCTCATGGCCCGCCAGCGGATGGTCGTCGCGGCAGATCAGCACGAAGTCGTCCTGCAGCAGCGGCACGCTTTCCAGCGAGGGCGGATGCGATTCAGCGATGTTGATGCCGAACTCCGCCTCACGCGTCAGCACCGCCTGGGCCACCGCCGCCGAGGAATGATCCAGCACCTTGACGCGGTTCTGCGGATGGTCGGCGCTATAGCGCTGCAGGATCTGCGGCAGGTAATGCACGCCGATGGTCGGCACGCAGGCGATGGTGACGTCGCCGCGCCGGGCCTTGCCGGTTTCGCGGATCTCGGTCAGCGCAGCGGCCAGGTCGGTCAGCAGCCGGCGCGCCTGCGGCAGGAAGCTCTCGCCGGGCGGCGTCAGCGCCACCGAGCGGGTGCTGCGCTCGACCAGCCGCACGCCCAGGAAGGACTCCAGGTTCTGCAGGCGGCGGCTGAGCGCGGTCTGGGTGATGCTGAGCTCGCCCGCCGCGCGGCGAAAGCTCTTGTGGTCCGCCACCGCGACGAAAGCCTGCACCCCAAGCACGTCTATTTTCATGAGAAAAATGCATCAATCGGGCAATTAATTTCATTTTACGTGCGCCGCGCGCCGCGTCCACAATGCCGGCACAGCCTGGGAGACCGACATGAACATCACCATCCTCGACGATTACTTCGACACGCTGCGGGGCCTGCCCTGTTTCCGCAAGCTGGACGGCCACGCGGTCACCGTGTGGAACGACCACGTGCAGGACACGGACGCGCTGGCCGAGCGGCTGCGCGACACCGACGCGCTGGTGCTGATCCGCGAGCGCACCCAGATCCTGGCGCCGCTGATCGCCCGGCTGCCGCGCCTGAAGCTGATCAGCCAGCGCAGCGTCTATCCGCATATCGACATCGCCGCCTGTACCGCGCACGGCGTGATCGTGTCCTCGAACCAGCACGCCGGCACGCCGTCCTATGCCGCCGCCGAGCTGACCTGGGGGCTGGCGCTGGCCGCCATGCGCCAGATCCCGCAACAGATGAAGGCGCTGCAGGCCGGCGACTGGCAGATCGGCGTGGGCCGCACGCTGCGCGGGCGCACCCTGGGCATCTACGGCTATGGCCGCATCGGCGCGGAAGTGGCGCGCTACGGCGCGGCCTTCGGCATGAAGGTGCTGGTCTGGGCCCGCGAGGCCTCGCGCCAGCGCGCCCGCGACGAGGGCTGGGAAACGGCGCCGGACAAGGCCGCCTTCTTCGAGGCCTGCGACGTGCTGTCGCTGCACATGCGGCTGGTGAAGGACACGCGCGGCATCGTCACGGCCGAGGACCTGGCGCGCATGAAGCCCGGCGCGCTGCTGGTCAACACCAGCCGCGCCGGCCTGATCGCGCCGGGCGCGCTGGAACAGGCGCTGCGCGCCGGCCGGCCCGGCATGGCGGCGGTGGACGTCTACGAGGAAGAGCCGCTGCGCGACACCCGGCATCCGCTCCTGAACCTGCCCAACGTGGTCTGCACGCCGCATATCGGCTATGTCACCGAGGACGAATACGAGACCCAGTTCTCCGACGTGTTCGACCAGATCGTGTCCTACGCCGCCGGCAAGCCGATCCACGTGGTCAATCCGGAAGCGCTGGCGGCCAGGCCCGGCGGCGCCTAGCGCGCCGTTCCCCTGAACCCGTATCACCCCGTCCCGCGACACCCGTCGCGGGATTTTTTTCTAGGGGTTTACCCCAGGAATACAAGCGGACTGTCGATCTGCATCCTCTCCGTTCGTCGTGCCAGTACAAGCCCCGATCCAAGCCCGGATCCGGGCCTGGATCTTTCCCTCCCGGAGACTCAGAAATGCGATTCATGATCATGGTCCGCGCCACCGCCGACAGCGAAGCCGGCCGCATGCCCGAAGAAAGCCTGCTTGCCGCGATGGTGAGTTACCACGAGGCCTTGTCCAAGGCCGGCGTGCTGCTGGACGCCAACGGCCTGCTGCCCTCGTCCAAGGGCTGGCGCGTCCAGTACGATGCCCAAGGCGAACGCAAGGTGCTGGACGGCCCCTTCGCCGAGACCAAGGAACTGATCGCGGGCTACACCATGATCCAGGCCCGCTCGCGCGAGGAAGCCATGCAATGGGCGCAGCGCTTTCCCTCGCCCTTCCCCGGCCAGCCCTGCTCGGTCGAGGTGCGGCAGCTGTATGAGCTGGAGGATTTCGCGCCGAGTCCCGCCATCGAACGCTTCCGCGACATTCCGGGCAACGGGCAATAGTAGAAGTCCCCCCCGAGCGCTGCGCGCTCCCCCCAGGGGCGTCGCTACGGCCCGGAGGGCGAAGCCCACCCGTGAAGCGCTGCGCGCTTCTGCCCTCAAGGGCGTCGCTGCGGACCGGCAAAGCCGGCTCCGCGCGACCTCGGTCCGGGGCGAGCTGGGCGTATTGGATACCGTTTTTTCTTTCGACATCAGACACGAGGAATTGCCATGCACAAGCATATGTTCGTCAACCTGCCGATCCGCGACATGAAGAAATCGCAGGCCTTCTTCCGCAGCGTGGGCTATGAGTTCAATCCGCAGTTCACCAATGACCAGGGCGCCTGCCTGGTCGCGGGCGAGAATCTGTTCGTGATGCTGCTGGTCACGAACTTCTTCAAGACCTTCACCGGCAAGCCGGTGGCCGACGCCCACACATCCACCGAGGTGCTGGTGGCGCTGTCCTGCGACAGCCGCGCCCATGTCGACGAGCTGGTGGCCCGCGCGCGCGCCGCCGGCGGCGCGGTGCCGCGCAGCCCGCAGGATCTCGGCTTCATGTATTCGCACGGCTTCGAGGACCTGGACGGCCACGTCTGGGAGCTGGTGTACATGGAGCCGGGCGCGGTGCCGCCGCAGGCATGAGGGGCAACAAGCCCTCGGCCGACGCCGGCGCGCCGGACAGTCCGGCCGCGCTGGCCACCCACCGCGCCATCGAGGCGGTCTGGCGGATAGAGGCCGCCAGCGTCATCGCCGGCGTGGCGCGGCTGGTGCGCGACGTCGGCCTGGCCGAGGAGCTGGCGCAGGACGCGTTGGTCGCCGCGCTGGAGCGCTGGCCCGCGTCCGGCGTGCCCGACAACCCCGGAGCCTGGCTCATGACCACCGCCAAGAACCGCGCCCGCGACCGCTTGCGGCTGGACGCGCTGCACAGCCGCAAGCACGAGCAGATCGGCCACGAGCTGCAGGCGCTGGAGGCCGATGTGGAACCGGATTTCGTCGACGCGCTGGACGCCGCGCGCCAGGACGATATCGGCGACGATCTGCTGCGGTTGATCTTCACGGCCTGCCATCCGCTGCTGTCCACCGAGGCGCGCGTGGCGCTGACACTGCGGCTGCTGGGCGGCCTGTCGACGGCCGAGATCGCGCGCGCCTTCCTGGCCTCCGAGTCCACCATCGCGCAACGCATCGTGCGCGCCAAGCGCAGCCTGTCCGCCGCGCGCGTGCCGTTCGAAGTGCCCGGCCCGGGCGAGCGCGCCGCGCGGCTGGCCTCGGTGCTGGAAGTGATCTACCTGATCTTCAACGAAGGCTATTCGGCTACGTCGGGCGAGAATTGGACACGGCCCGCGCTATGCGACGAGGCGCTGCGCCTGGGCCGCATCCTGGCGCAACTGGCGCTCGGCGACAGCGAGGCGCACGGCCTGGTCGCGCTGATGGAGCTGCAGGCCTCGCGCCTGGCCGCCCGCGCCGACGCCCAGGGCCGGCCCGTGCTGCTGATGGACCAGGACCGCGCCCGCTGGGATCTGCTGCTGATCCGGCGTGGACTGGCCGCGCTGGCGCGCGCCGAGTCGCTGGGCGGCGCGCTCGGCCCCTACGCGCTGCAGGCGGCGCTGGCGGCCTGCCATGCCCGCGCCCGTCGCGCCGAGGATACCGACTGGCCGCGCATCGTGGCGCTGTACGACGCGCTGGTCCAGGCCATGCCCTCGCCGGTGGCCGAGTTGAACCGGGCGGTGGCGGTCGGCATGGCCTTCGGCCCGCAGGCCGCGCTGGACCTGGTCGACGCGCTGGAGGCCGAGGGCGCGCTGGCCAACTACCACTGGCTGCCCAGCGTGCGCGGCGACCTGCTGGCCAAGCTGGGCCGGCATGCCGAGGCGCGCGAGGCCTTCGAACGCGCCGCCGGCATGACCCGCAACGCCCGCGAACGCGAGCTGCTGCTGGCCCGCGCGGCGCAGATGCGGGACGGCGGCCCGGCCTGACGCGCGCGTGCTTAAATGCCGTCATGCGCCCCGTTCCCGCTGCCCCCGACGAACCCGCGCCCGCCATGGCGGGCGCGGGTTCGTCGGGGGCAG
>NZ_JAGTJY010000261.1:0-5958 GCF_018195695.1 Achromobacter sp. Marseille-Q0513
GCGCGGGCCAGGATCTGTCGCAGGCCGGCATGGCGCTGGCCGACGGCGGCATGGCGTTGACGGCCGTGCGCGGTCTGCGCGTGGACGGCGATGCGCTCGCCTTCGGTGATCGCTTGCGCCTGAAGGCGGGCCAGGATCTGGCGCTGGGCGCCAGCAGCCGGCTGCAAGGCAAGGGCGTGGACGCGACGGCCGGCCGCGACCTGCGCCAGGACGGTACGCTGGTGTCCACCGCCGACGCGGCACTGGCCGCCGAGGGCGATCTGACGGCGCAAGGCAAGATCAGTGCCGACGGCAAGCTGGATCTGTCGGCGAAGGGCGATGCGCAGATCGCGGCCAGCGGCCGTGTCGAGTCGGCCAACGCCAGCGCTCTGCGCGCGGACGGCGACGTGACGCTGGCGGGCGAGCTGCGCGGCAACACTGGCGTGCAGGTGGACGCGGGCGGAGCCCTGAACCTGCAAGGCGTGGCCGCGACGGCCCAGGGCGCGCTGGCGCTCCAGGCCGGGCAGGACCTGACACTGGCCGCCGGCAGCCGGGCGCTGGCCGGCGGTGCGCTGAGCGCGCTGTCGGGCGGCTCGCTGACGGCGGCGGGCACGCTGTCCTCGCTGGCCGACCTGACGCTGGAGGCCGCCAGGAATCTGACGCTGCAAGGCCAGACCCTGGCGGCGGGCGGCATGCGCCTGCAGGCCGGCGCCATCCTGGCCGCCGTGACCGGCGCGCAGGTGCAGGCGGACGGCACGCTCAAGCTCGACGCGGACTCGGCCACGCTGGCCGGCCAGTTCGTCGCCGGCAAGCGGGCCGAACTGCGCACGACGGGCGAGTTGCGCGTGGACGGCACCGTGCTGTCGCGCAACGGCGCGCTCACCGCCACCAGCGGCGGCGACCTGCTGCTGGGCGCCAACGGCGCGTTGCAGGCGAGCGGCCTGCTGCAAGTCCAGTCCGGCGGCAAGTTGCTGGCGGACGGCACGATCTCGGGTGAACAGGACATCCGCCTGTCGTCCGCGCAGGATATGGCGCTGAACGGCAAGACGGTCGCCAACGGCTTTCTGAGCATCAACGCCGGCACCGACCTCACCGTGGGCAAGAACGGTCTGGCGCAAGGCAGCAGCAAGCTGTTCCTCTTCGCGGGCCAGGACCTGCGCATCAACGGCACGGCAGGCACCGCCGAGACGGCAGCGGCCAACGGCGGCACGCTGCGCGCCGAGGCCGGCCGCGACATCTTCGTGACGGGCACGGTGACGGCCAGCTCGCCGGCCGGCCTGTCGGCGCAGCGGCACATGAGCGTGGATGGCACCGTCACCGCGCTGGCCGGGGATCTGACCACGCAAGCAGGCGGTGACCTGAAGGTCGCCGCGAGCGGGCGCTTGCAGTCCTCGGGCAAGCTGGACGCCAAGGCCGGTGGCGATATCGACTCGGACGGCACGCTGGCGACTGGTGGCGCATTGGCGCTGGCGGCAACGGGCGACGCGCGGCTGGGCGGCACCATCGCCGCGCTGGGCGCACGCGGCGACGGCAGCGGTACCCGTCAGGATGCCGGCGTGCCGGTCACGCCTCGGTCAGTTGGCGTACAGGGCAATCCGTCTTCGTCCGGCGGACGCAGGCTGTCCGCGCTGGCCAACGGCGACCTGTTCGTGTCGGGCGGGCGCGACCTGATCATCAAGCAAGGCGCCCAGGTGCAGGCGGCCGGGGCATTGAACGCCAGCGCTGGCCGCGACCTGAGCGTCTCCGGCGCGCTGGCCTCGGTGCGCGACCTGACCCTGGCCGCCGCACGCGACGTGCGCGTGGACGGCTCGGCCGCCAGCGACACCAGGCTGACGCTGAGCGGCCGCGATATCACCGTCGCGGATAAGGGGCTGGTGCAGGCGGGCGATGTCTTGACCGCCACTGCCGCCGGTTCGATGCAGATCGCGGGCCGCGCACTGGCCGGCCGCGACCAGACGCTGAGCGCCGGTGATGGCCTGTCGATTGACGGCACCGCTGCTGCCCTGAAGGGCGACCTCTCCCTGACGGCTACGCGTGGCGATCTGATCCTGGGCGCAGCCTCGCGCCAGCAGGCGGGCAACACGCTGACCGCCACCGCCGGCGGCGCGCTGCAAGCATTGGGCTCGGCTTCGGCCGGGCAGGACCTGAGCCTGCGCGCCGGCACCGACGTGCGGCTGGGCGGCGTGATCGCCACGCAGGCGGGCAAGCTCTCGGCCAGCGCCGCGCGCGACCTCTTCATCACCACGGACGGCCGGCTGCAATCTGGAGGGGCGCTGGCCCTGGACGCGGGCGGCACGCTGAACAATGCGGGCGTCGCTTTCGCGAGCAGCCGCGCCGATCTGTACGCGGGCACCGCGCTG
The DNA here is from genome assembly GCF_018195695.1 of Achromobacter sp. Marseille-Q0513. Lineage (NCBI taxonomy): Bacteria > Pseudomonadati > Pseudomonadota > Betaproteobacteria > Burkholderiales > Alcaligenaceae > Achromobacter > Achromobacter sp. Marseille-Q0513. Next base: position 2,340 of record NZ_JAGTJY010000261.1, read on the forward strand.
GCCAACACCGGCTCGGTGCTGGCGGGTGGCGACCTGAACGTGCGCACGCCGGGCCTGCTGAACAACGCCGGCCGTTTCGCAGCGGGCGTGGCCCCGGACGGCAAGCTGAGCCAGCCGGGCAGCCTGACGCTGAGCGCCGGCACGCTGCAACATGCCGGCACCAGCCTGGCCGGCAAGGATATGACGCTGTCCGCGACGGGCATGAACCTGGCGGGCGGCACGCTGTCCTCCGTGGGCCTGATGACCGTGGCCGCCACCCAGGACATCGACGCGTCCCGCGCCACGCTGCATGGCGGCGGCCTGGACATTGCGGCCGTCAATCTGCGCAACCAGGGCGGCAAGCTTACGTCTTCGGGCGACGCGACGATCAAGCTCGGCGGCGAGCTGGACAACACCGGCGGCACGATCGCCGCGGCGGGCAACGCCCGCATCGACGCCACGCGCCTGGGCAACCGCGACGGCACCGTGGCGGGCGGCAATCTGACCATCACCACCAGCGGCGCCATCGACAACCAGCGCGGCCTGCTGCAAGCGGACAACGCGCTGACCCTGACGGCGGCCAGCCTGGACAACAGCAACACGCTGACCCCGAGCGGCGCGCCCGCTAAGGGCGTGCTGGGCAAGGTGGTGGCCCTGGTGGCCGGACGGGTGAACAACCAGGGCGGTGCGATCAGCGCTGGCCAGGACCTTACCATCAAGACCGGCGAGCTGGACAACACCGCCGGTGAAGTGGCCTCGCAGGGCGACGCGCGCATCGAGGCCGACACGCTCAAGAACACGCAGGGCAAGCTGCTGGCCGGCAAGAACCTGACCGTCATCGTCAAGACCTTGCAGGGCCTGGGCGCGCTGCGTTCGGGCGGCGACCTGTCCTTTGAATACGCGGGTTCGCTGAACCAGGACGGCGACATCGCCGCCGGACGCGACCTGAACCTGAGCGTGGGCGGCACGCTGGACAACCGCGCGCGCATCAGCGCCGGGCGAGACCTGGGCATCAAGGCCAACACGCTGAACAACCAGGCCAGCGGCGAGCTGGTGGCCGGGCGTAACAACACGATCAACGTCGCCGGTTTGCTGACCAACGCCGGTTTGATCGACGGGGGCAATACGCGCATCACGGCGGGTGGGGGGACCAATCTGGGGCGGATCTACGGGGATGCCGTGTCGATCGGGACGGGGTCGCTGCTCAACGATGTGGGCGCGGGCGGCGCGGCAGTCATCGCCTCGCGCGGCGGCATGGATCTGGGCGCGACCTATCTGGTCAATCGCGAGCACGCGCTGATTTACTCGGCCGCAGACTTGCGCATCGGCGGCGCGCTTGATGCCAACGGCCGGGCTGTGGGCCAGGCCGTCTCTTTGCTGAATGCATCAGCCACCATCGAGGCAGCCGGCAACGCCAGTATCGCGGCGGCATCGCTGCTGAACCAGAACAACCGCTACGCCAGCGAAACCGTGGTCGTGTCGTCCAAGCCCAAGGTGTACTTCACGCCCGAAGGCACCACGGACATGTACGACGCCGAGACCAACTGGCTTTGCGACGAAGTCACGCCCATGTGCAGCAAGGATCCCGCCTGGCTGGACGACGATCCCGAGCGCAAGCTGCTGCTGCCCTCGACAAAATACCCGGCGGATCGCTACGGGCCGCCGTTCGACTACGCGCCAGGCTTCCGTGACAAGTCCGGCAAGAACGTGCCGATTCCCTTGACGTACCTTCCGCCGCAGTACATCTGCTACGGCCCCGGCGGCGACGCGGGCAACTCGTCGTGCGGCTATACGGATGAAGGGTTCCGATATGCTGGCGACGCGCGCGTCTGGGCGGTGTTCGGTGTCACGCCGCCGTCCGGGCCGATGCCTGTATGGGTCGAGCCAGAGCGTCCTTGCGACCGCGACAGGCAATGCCAGGCCAGCGAAGCTGCGCGCCGCCAGGCCTACGAAGACGCCTATGCCGCGTACAAGGCCCGGCACATGGAACTGGACGCGCGTATCCGCGAATTCAACTCCGACTACGGCAGCCGCCTGAGAGGCACGTTCACCTACTACCAGGTCAACGAAACCGTCACCGAAACGCGCACGCTGTCGACCGACCCGGGCAAGATCCTGTCGGGCGGCTCGATGACGCTGACCGGCACCGTCACCAACGACAAGAGCCAGATCGCCGCCGGCGGCGCGCTATCGGTCGTCGGCCCCAACATCAACAATATCGGCGCCGGTGGCGTGCGCACGATCACGCGCGTCGGCACGGCGACCGTCACGCAGGAACGCTCCAAGGGCCGCAAGGAATACTCCAGCGACTACAACGTCACCCTGGCCGGCCAGCCCATCGAGCTGCCCGTTGGCACCTCGGGCGGCTATGTCCAGGTCAACCTCAGCGGCCAGAAGCCCGGCGCCACCGGCACGTCCGCTCCTGGCCCCGTGCTGGTCGCCAGCGTCGGCCTGCCCGGCGGTAACGCGGTGCGTACTGTCTCCAACCCGGCCAGCATTCCAGACAGCCAGCTTTTCGCCGTCAACAGCCGGCCGGACGCGCCCTACATCGTCGCCACCGACCCGCGTTTCACGGGCCAGCGGCCCTACGTCTCCAGCGACTACCTGCTGGACTTGCTGCGCCAGCCCGGCGCGCTGCCGGGCACGCCGAACGGCAACGCTGCCGGAGCCGGCAACGGCTTGACGGGTGAGCGTGGGCAAGGTCCCGGTGCGACTGGCGCTGTCAATGCCAACACGGGCACGGACGGACAGGTGGCTTCCGGCACATCCGGCAGCACGGTATCCGCGGGCGGCACGCTGGCAGGTTCGCGCCTGGGCAACTGGGATGCGCTGATCCCGCCGGGCGCGAAGTTCCTCACGCCCTCAGGCCAGCCCAAGCGCCTGGGCGACGGCTTCTATGAACAGAAGGCCGTGTCCGACCAGATCCTGGCCACCACCGGCCAGCGCTTCCTGGAGAAGTACAGCGACAACGACACGCAGTACAAGGCCCTGCTCGCGGCTGGCGCCACGTTCGCGCAGGACAACGGCATCAAGCTCGGCGTCGCGCTGACCGAAGCGCAGCAGCGCCAGCTGACCACCGACCTGGTCTGGCTGGTCGAACAGACCGTGACCCTGCCCGACGGCACCACCGAAACCGTGCTGGTGCCGCAGGTCTATCTGCTGGTACGCGAAGGCGACCTGAAAGGCGACGGCACGTTGCTGGCGGGCCGCAGCGTCAACATCGCCGTGGATGGCAATGCGACCAACAGCGGCACCATTGGCGCGCGCGAGGCCACGGTGATCACCGCTGGCAACATCGTCAACCAGGCCGGCGGCACCATCCAGGGCGGCAGCGTCAACCTGGCCGCGCGCGAGGACCTGAGCAATCTTGTCTCGTCGATCAAGGGCGGCAAGGTGGCCTTGAGCGCCGGACGCGATATCGCGCTGACGTCGACCTCGGCGTCGGAGAACTACGGCAGTAGCTGGGGCTCGCACCTGACCGGGGTGGCGCGCGTGGATGCGGGCAGCCTCTCCATGCAGGCCGGCCGCGACCTGACGCTGACCGCCGCGCAGGTGGCGGTCAAGGACGATGCGCGCCTGCAGGCTGGGCGCGACATCGATTTCGGCTCGCTGACCCAGAGCCATGGCGAGCGCATCGTGC
>NZ_JAGTJY010000262.1:0-5867 GCF_018195695.1 Achromobacter sp. Marseille-Q0513
AGGCCTTCTGTGTAATTCCTAAGCCCGCCTTGAACACGGAATTTCTGACACTCCCACACTGGCTTGGGGCCGGTGTCAGGTGAATATCATCTCAGCACAACCATTTACGTCTTCCCGCTGTAGAACAGTAAGCCCCCGCTGATAGTGGCGCATTCAAGCAATTCAATTAAGAACTCACCACGAATTCTCATCTCAAAATCAGCCAAATTTTCAATCAAAATCTATAGCAAAAACCGTCTTTTCTTCGTAAGAAGATTGATATCTATCGACAACAATATCAACAAGCATGGAGACAATCTTCTTGGCAAACATCTTATCAACACCTTTTAAAAAGAAACAGAACTCCACGCCCTCCTCAAACTTCACCCATTTAACAAAAACATCTTCCCCTGCGCTTATCCAAAACTGGGCATTATTTACGCCCTCCACAAAACCAATGCCACCCTTTTCATCTATTTTCAGCTCTATTTGATTACCCTCTTCTGTCCAGCAGGTTATTTTCTTGGTAAGAGGATTTTCTAAAACAGCCCCTAATCCAAAAAGGGAATCTTTCACAACAGCGAAGGCATCTCGAAATGATTCTGGAATAAAAACCCTGCAACTTGCACTCCCCATCATCATCCTCTTGTAAATTGCTTAGAATTTTCGGAGCCGATCACTTTAGAAAATTCACTCGGCAGCGCGAAACTCTCTTAATTCTCCCTGAGAACGAGCTGCGAGGGCAACCAGAACCAGAGGCCGTCATGATCAGGCACGAGTTTGTGATCTCTCCAGTCGCTGACGATTTTATATGCAGCCGCTTCATGAGAACCTTGATATGTCGGTTCAGCAATCCAGCCAGCATAATCTTTGGCGGCTTTCACAGGAACCGCCCCTCTTCGAAGAAGAGCCATGATGCACTGATACGTAAAATACTCCAATTCTGTTCCTGACAATCCGAAGCTGTCCTCACCTACGGGAATTATTTGCCATAAACCTACAGCATCGACATCCAACTCATTTGGAAGCCGTTCTATCCATTCACCCATCGAAATTCCAAAGTACTTATCTATCCGCCCTTGAGTCATTTTTTATGAGATTTAAGTATTTTGGGATACCCTGGAATATCAAGATCCAAAGTTTGTCCCGAATTGTGAGGTGCCTGCACTCCACGCGCCCTCCGCGTGATAGGTCGTACCATTGACAACTACATAATTTCTCACACACTTATGTGCGGCCCTTCTTCTGCAGGGTATCGAAGGCGGTATAGGTGCCAGCCCGGCATCTAGGCCGCACACCGGATCATCGGCTGTGCCTGCCCCGCAGGCCATGTATTCGCCCGCCTGCTAGCAAGTTCCCATACTGAAACGGCCTATAGCTCCATAGGAAACTTCGGCCAATACGCGTTCAGTCGGCAGCGTCGCAACCCAGAGACGACCACTTTTAATCGGACGACAGCGGCCATATAGCCACTGCCCTTGCACCAATGACGTCTACGTGGCTCGCAGTCCGTCGACAAAGCCATTCGCTAGCAGCCGACGCCGCCAGGCGCGTTTGCGCTCCGTCAAACCGTGACCAAAACAAATTCCAGAAACACATTGAGATCCTGGATTGAATCTAGAAAGTTCCTGGCCGACTTTCTTGATAGGCTAGGAAACCCTTCGCCCGCCGTCACCAAGGACGAGAAATCCGCAACACATTCCAGATCCGGAATTCTCTTTTTTCCCACAATTTTAAAACCTTCAATCCCAAGTACAGCCACATCATTTTCATCGCAATAATTCAACATATTGTGACTATCACTCAGATTAAATAAAGGCACATCCCCCCACATCCTAGTAGGCATGGGGGAACCCCACGAAAAAACAAATTCCTTCATTGTGTTAGTCCCATGGGTAATGCCCCCATTCTTAGCGATTGCCAGAAGTCGGAACGCTACGCGGCCATGGCCAGCCACTGTTTGAGGGGGGGGTTAAATCCGCCCAGAGCCGTATTTGGGCGCTCGTGATTGTAGGACTGGCCTGCCCCCGAAGACGATCACGTCAATCGGAAGACCGCGACCTTATAGCCACCGCCCATGCTCTTCCAATATCAATGCCGTCTAGGTGGCTCGCAGCTCGTCGAGAAGGCCATTCGCCAGCAGCCGACGCCGCCAGACGCGTTTGCGCTCCGAAACCGACGCGTGATCTGCCTGTTCGAGCATTGCCTCGGTCACATAGCCCAAGTAGTCGCACAGGCTTTCAACGCCGCCGAGCAGGCTGATGACTGTCCATCGGTCCAACGACTGCGAACCGCCTGCAGTTGACTCACTCGCGTCGTTGCCTACAACCCGCACGATGGTTTCTATCGCGTGGCGGGTACGTTCCACATCGTGCACACGCGCCATTGCGACTGTGCCGAACTCTTCCATACCCGGTACGCGCCAACGGCGTTCGGAAAGGGGGTACTCGTTCAATTGGGTAGCCAATTCCAACTCTTTACGCTGGATCCACCCACTACTCATCGCCAAATGAGGTGGGCGGACAGAAAGCAGGATTGGCGAACCGATGCGTAAGGAACCGGCAGGGGATGAACCCCTTCCTGCAATCGCCCGCCCGTAGAAACCGCTAGGCACGCCGATGCAGATACCTCGTAGATGTGTCCAACTTACGCAGTTCCGATCGCCAAACCGGACTCATGAGGATTCATGAGCAGAGTGAGCTTAGGGTGGCGACGTGGGCGCTGTATATGGCGTTTGGTCTGATTTTTTCGACTGAAACACCACCCATAAACTTGTTCGCGCGTGGCTGCACACACGCTCAAGAACTTGAATACCTAAATCCTTCCTCGCACCGAACTCTCTTAAACTGTCAAATGATGACCAGAGAGACACGGACCACGTACCGAATCGATAGCGACTCAATTCGCAACTATCCAAGCTCCCTACACGATGAAAATTGAACAACGTTTTTCCCATTCAGATGTAAGTCACTCAAATGACAGCCAATAGGTCTCACATTGACCGCCGAAAAGTTCCAACTTTACTCCTCATCCCCAAAATTTCCAGGAGCGGCGTATGCACCGTCAATTACGATAGCGCACCACCCGAAACACCGATAAAACATCCTCAAATCAATAATTTCGTAACAATCAACATCGATTTTTTTGAGCGTAATTAGGCTATTAGCATGATGCGTATACTCTCCTCCCCCACCGGCAACTGCTCTTAATTCCAACTCTTGACGATCCCAATCCAACACAAGACCTGACGACTTCGGAACCGTATCCGAAAAGTGGATTTCAAATTCGTTTGATATTTTGCATACACACGGAATTTGCTCTTGCTTAAGAAGATCATCCGTAATCAAATTTTCTGGAAAATCAATCTTTAATTTCATTAAAATTCCTCCCCGAGGACCAACCACTTCGCTCGTGAAGTTATTTATAAGCGTAACTACGGGGCTAATACCGTAGCCCATAGGAATGCCAGCTTGAATAAACACTGGCCTGGGATCGGCATCAAGTAGATGTCAGCGCTATAAATTCAGGCGTTTGCGTTCATCCAAATTGAGCCTGAAGATCGATACAACACAGTTGATGCCTTAGTGAAAATGAAGTCAGTTGTCTTGGTGCAGCCCAATTTTCACATCACCGGCTCAATGCAGGGAGTTTTGAACGGCACAAACCACGCTCTTCTACACCGTTAACTCAAACCGCACGCCTCTAAAAAAAGCGGCAACGGAATTATCTGCACGCTGCCTGCGCCTGTAGACAGTACGTCTTCCACAGTAGCCTTACTAAGCCTAAAATCCAAGAGGACGTCGAAACAGTTAAATTCAAAATTCCTGATAACACCTCGCCCCCCTGGCGTTATCGATTCTCTAACGGCGGAGGCAAGCACAACTCTTACAGCGTCGTTAAGCTCATACTCCAAAAAATCACTAAACAAGTCATTATTCATGGCGCATTCTCATTTAGGGAAAGCGATACTTATGATTTCATCCCTAACATTCAGCTAGCGTTCGCATCAAGGCCGAATAGTGAATGGCGAAACCCCGCCGCAGATGTTTAATATCGGCAAGGCCCATAGGTTCCACCCGGAGGACTGTTCACCGAGGCTGTTTGAGAAAACACCGGCTTGTGGCCGGTTTCAACTGAATGCCATCTCAGTACACATTGGAGATATTTTATTTCTTTGATCGGAATTAATAGCGCGCCCGATAACCAACTAAAAAACGAACACCCGCCCAATAATTAAGGCACTCTCATAAAAAAAAGCCCCCCTTCACCGCGCACCAGAAGCAGGCAAAGGAATTTATCGGCTCTACCCTAATTGCGCCCCACCATTAGCTAGAACATAACAAAATTAATAGCCAACAGCTCTCCAAAAATCAATACCATTTAATTAAATACTAATTGATTTCACACTCACTCCTCGTCCCAAAAATCACCTGGCGGAGCATATTCTCCATTCTTTACAACTGCGCACCAACCAAGATCATCGTAGAACATATCAAGATCAACGATTTCATAAGAATCTTCGTTATTTCTCCCCAATGTGATCAAACCATTGGAATAGTGCGTATATTTTCCCCCAGCCCCAGCTGGGGCCCTCAATTCCAACTCCCCACGATTCCATTCCAATACAACACCAGATGAATTAGGAACGGTATCTGAAAAGCAAATCTCAAAATCCTTCGCTATTTTGCACAAACACGGAATACGCTCCTGCCTTAGCAAATTATCAGTAATCATATTCTTTGGGAAATCAATTTTTAATTTCATTTAAAGGCACTCCTAGGAACAACAACGTCACCTGTAAAATTCTTGGCAAAAGTCTCAACCGGACTGAAATATTGTCCATTACTCTGGGGATCGCGAATGGCAACCACTTTCCTACCATTTCTAGTTGTCACGCCATCTACTACAACAAAATGAGAAAAATCAGTCTTCCCTGAGCTGTCTACTATCCGCACAATTACAGGTGTTCCATTTGAAGTATATCTGGCAAGATCATCGACATTTCTCATTCTGTAAGCACTGGCAGGCACACCCTCAGAGGCCATCAGAGCTACAACACGCCCGGATGTTATCCCCCGCTCAGTTGGAGGAGCCCTATTAATCAGAGTACCTATATCCACATCCTTACCCAATGTGCTCAATACCATCCCGCAAGAATTGTGGCCGCACGTGGGCACTAATCCTTGATCCACCAATAGGCGATCAGTATTTCTTGGGATCGAGTCTTTCAGCAGCGGATTTCCCCCTGCACCTCCTCCATTCCCTGATCCGAATGGCCCCTTTTCCAATATAGGATCATATTTCCCGGTCAGCGGATTCTGCCGCGCCAGCACGCTCCCATCAGTTGCGAGCACCTCCCCATTCCGCACCGCCCACGGCACACCATCGCCAATCGCGGACTTGGCGACCGCCATCTCCAAGGATCCGCCACTAGCGCGAACAGCAGCCATCCGGATCGCGTCCAGCACCGGACCGCGAATTGCCCCTATTCCAGTCGCAAGATCAAACATCATCAACGCCCCATCTACCTTCGGCGTCAACTCGCTCTGCGTCTTGTAAGCTGTCAGCAGGGTATCCAACTCCTTGATGGAGTTCTTGATGTGCATCGCGCAGACTGGAACCTGTGAGCAAGCGGATTGCTCTGTCAGAAGCGCTTGCAATGCATCGCGCGTCTGTTGAATCCCGACAGGCCCCATAACGCTCTTCATTTGGTCCATCGCTTCTTGCGTGCCTTCGGCATGCGCTTGCTTCAAGCGACGGAGCAATGCGTCTTCCTGCTCCGGCCCCAACTGGTCAATCTTGGCCAGCGCCTCGATGATGTCCAAGTGCCGTTTCGGATTCAACGTGTTGTTGTCCAACTCAGCCAAGGCAGCATTCGTCATCGTGGC
>NZ_JAGTJY010000263.1:0-5782 GCF_018195695.1 Achromobacter sp. Marseille-Q0513
GAAGGATATGGCTCACATCTATCTGGACGAATTGCAACACCTGGCGGCGGCCGGCCTGGCCGCCGCCGGCGCCAATCCCGCCATGGCCGACAGCACCGCGCGCGCGCTGGTCTTCGCCGAAAGCCAGGGACTCAGCTCGCACGGCCTGTCGCGCGTGCCCTTCTATGCCGGCCATCTGCGCGCCGGCCGCGCCGTGGGTTCAGCCGTGCCGCGCATCGTGCGCGAACGCGGCGGCGCGGCGCTGATCGACGCCGGCTCGGGGCTGGCCTTTCCCGCCTGCGCGCTGGCCGTCGAGCAGGCCGGCCTGCGCGCCCGCGAGCACGGCGTGGCCTTCATCGGCGTCGCCAACAGCCACCACTTCGGCGAGGCCGGCTACCACCTGGAAGCCATGGCCGACCTGGGCCTGGTGGGCCTGGCGCTGAGCAACTCACCCGCCGCCATGCCTGCCTGGGGCGGCAAGCGGCCGCTGTTCGGCACCAATCCCATCGCCGCCGTCTTTCCCCGGCGCGGCGGCGCGCGGCTGGTGATCGACCTGTCGCTGTCGCAGGTGGCGCGCGGCAAGCTGATGATCGCCGCACGTGACAATCAGCCCATTCCGCTGGGCTGGGCGCTGGACGCCGACGGCAATCCCACCACCGATCCCAAGGCCGGCCTGGCGGGCAGCATGCTGCCCGCCGGCGGCGTCAAGGGCGCCATGCTGGCGCTGATCGTCGAGCTGCTGGCCTGCGCCCTGACCGGTTCGCACTTCGGCTTCGAGACCGAGTCCTTCTTCGTCGACGAAGGCGGCCCGGCGCGCCTAGGCCAGGCCTTCATGGCGATCGACCCCGGCGCCCTGGCCGGCAACGATGCCTACCTGGAACGGGTGGAGACGCTGGTCGACGTCATGCTGGAAGATGAACACGTGCGCCTGCCCGGCGACCGCCGCCGCAAGCTGCGCGACGAGGCGCTCAAGCACGGCGTGGAATTGCCCGAGGCGCTGATGGCGCAGCTGCGCGCCATGGCGGGCGCATCATGATCCGGAATGCGGCGGGTGAAGCCGGCGTAACCCTTTGCGCAATGGATTGCCGCGAGCTCGCTCCACGTCATCCAGGGCCTGCAAGAACCCGTCTGGATCGTCCTCCAGCAACGCAGCCGCCAGATAATGCGCGCAGGTCTCGTCGTCGACAAGATAGTACGCAGGGTCGAAGTTTCGCAGCGTGATCGAAGGCATGCGCCAGAGTGTCTGTCAAAGCGCTCAAAGGGCATACCGAAGCACGCTGGATTTCAGACGCTTCCCCGGTCACTGCCCGTGACTGAACCACAGCATCAACGGCGCCAGCAGCAGGAACACCACCGTCGACACCAGCACCGCCCCGGCGGCGGTGTCGCCCAGGTCCGTATGGCGACGCGCGTACATGTAGCTGACCACGGCGCAGGGCATGGCCATCTGCAGCGTCAGCGCGCCGGCCAGGACGGCCTCCAGGTCCAGCGCCCACACCACCAGCAGCCCGGCGGCCAGCCCCGTGACCAGGCGAATGGCCGCCACCTTGGCGCCGTCGCGCACGCCGCCTGACGGGATCAGCGCCAGCGCGTGTCCCAGGCTCAGCAGCATCAGCGGCACGGTGACCGCGCCCAGCATGCGCGCGGTCTCGATCAGCCAGTCGGGCACGGGCACGTGCGCCACGCGCATGCCCACCGCCGCCAGCGAGGCCAGCAGGATCGGGCTTTTCCAGCTGCCGCGCGTGTTCACGCCGGGCAATAGCCGCACCGCGACCGTGTGCATGATGAAGGAGTTCACCGCGAAGAAGGCCACCGCCACCGACAGGCCCGCGTCGCCAAAGGCCAGCTGCGACATGGGCAGCCCCAGGTTGCCGGCGTTGGGCAGGAAGGCGGTGGGCAGCAGCGTGCGCACCGGCAGCTTCAGCAATTTGAGCAGCAGCGCGCCGGCCAGCGCGCACAGCAGCAAGGCCAGCACCGTGGCCGCCGCCACGTCGGCCAGCGCGCGATCGTCCAGCCGCGTGGTGACGAAGGTATGAAATACCAGGGCCGGCGTCGTCACCGACGTGACCAGCGTGGTGATGAAGGAGCCCCCGAACGGCAGGTCGCGCTTGCCCCAGTAAACGCCGATGCCCACGCAGAACAGCAGGGGCAGCATTAGCACGATGGCCGAGAGATAGAACTGGACGATGGCCGGCATGCGACGATTCCGTCAAAGATCAAGAAGCCAATACGTACAGGCGCGAAGGTTTGCGGCTTCCCGGGATGGCGGCCGAACATGGCCCGCATCATCCACCCGCCAGCGCCCGCCGGCGCCCGACGCCATGCCGCAATCCATCCCCGGCTCCGCCGACCATCCCGCCGATGCGCCGGCCGATGTCCCGCCCGCCCATGCCGACGCCGCGCCATGCGCGCGGCCCGCCGCCCTGCCGCTGTCGCCTCGGCAGGCCCAATGCCTGCGCTGGGCGGCCATCGGCAAGACCAGCTGGGAAACCTCCCGCATCCTCGGCCTGAGCGAAAGCACGGTCAACTTCCACCTGCGCAATGCCTGCGAGCGGCTGGGCGTGCGCGGACGACGCGCCGCCGTGGCCAAGGCCCTGCAGGAAAAACTGCTGGATGCGTTCACGGCGTCTTCTTAAGCACGACCGAATCCAGGAATTCGCGCGCGCGCTCGCGCGGCAGCCCCTTCTCGCTGCCGGCCGCGATGGCCTCGATCAGCATGGTGTCGGTCACCCAGACCCGCGCCAGCATCCAGAAGGGCTGCCCGCCGCTCTGGCCCCGTATTTCGATGTCCTGGCCATAGGGCGGGAACTCCAGCGGCGGCTGCACCTGCAGGTTCAGGTACAGCGAACGCATCGCCGCCACGCCCAGCCCCCGGCTCGCGCCCGGGCTGGCGGCGATCTCCGCCGGCAGCGGCGACGAGACCACGGCGAACATGCCCTCGCCGACGGTGGCGCTGGCCATGGTGACGGGCATGGTCATGGTGTCGACCCGGGTGTCGCGGGTCTCGGTCTTGACCGTATCGGGAAAGGCGGCCCGCACATGGCCGCCGGCCACGTCGAGCTCGCGCCAGTTGTAACTGGGCGAGCAGGCCACGATGGCAGCCAGCACAACTATCGCGCCGGCTTTCTTGAACATGAAACGAAACAGCGATGAAATCGTCATTGCCCGCAGGACCTCATGGCCTGTTCATACCGAGGAAGCCAGAAATTGTCGCCGATTTCGATGACCCCCGCGCCCGACGGCACGCCATTGGCCAATTATCTCTGGCCGGCCGCCCCCAACGTTCCCCCGCCGATCGACGGCCCGGGCACGCCCAGCATCTACCTGCTGCATGGCCTGAGCGAGCATGCCGGCCGCTATGACCGGCTGGCCCGCTGGCTGACCGCGCGCGGCTGGGTGGTGGGCGCGCACGACCACCGCGGCCATGGCCGTTCCAGCGGGCGGCCCGCCACGCTGGTCCAGGAAGACGACCTGGTGACCGATGCCGTGGACCGACTGCAAGCCTGGACCCGCGCGCAGGGCCGCCCGCCCATCCTGCTGGCCCACAGCCTGGGCGCGCTGGTGGCGGTGCGGATCGCGCTGCGGCGCCTGGTGGAACTGGACGCGCTGGTGCTCAGCTCGCCGCCCTTCGTGGTGCACGTGCCGCCCTGGGTGCGGCGCACGCTGACCTGGATGTCGCGCCACACGCCCGATCTGCGCGTGCCGCACGGCCTGGCGCCCGCCCGCATCTCGCACGACCGGGCCGTGGTCAAGGCCTACCGCAGCGATCCGCTGGTACGCCGCAGCATGACGGGCCGGCTGGCGCGCTTCGTCGACGAAGGCGGCGCCGCCTCGCTGCGCGAAGCCCATCAGCTGGCCTGCCGCACCCTGCTGATGGTGGCGGGCGACGACTCCATCGTGGCCGCCGAAGGCAGCCGCCAGTTCGCCCAGCGCGCGCCGGCCGAGCTGCTGACCCTGCGCTGGTACGACACCGCCTGGCACGAGATCTTCAACGAAACCGCCCCGATCGCGGACCCGGTCTACGCCGACCTGGACGAATGGCTGGCGCGCACCGCGCAGGCATTGTCCCTGTCCCCAGTATTGACTCCCTCGGCAGAGGAGGCCAGCACCCCGTAAAATCCGGCGACAGACCCGAACGAGAAGATTCCGTGACCGATACCGCCGCCAACCGCTACGCCCGCCTGGAAGCCAACCTGCCGCTGCTCAAGGACACCCTGCGGGGCATCGAGAAAGAAGGCCTGCGCGTGGACGGCCAGGGCAAGCTGGCCCTGACGCCCCACCCCGCCCGCCTGGGCTCGGCGCTGACCAACGAACACGTCACCACGGACTACTCCGAGTCGCTGCTGGAACTGATCACCGGCACCCACCGCGATGTCGACGCGCTGCTGGGCGAGCTCAGCGATACCCACCGCCACGTCTACAGCGTGCTCGGCCAGGAGCTGATCTGGAACCAGTCCATGCCGGCCACGCTGCCGGGCGAGGCGGACATCCCCATCGCCTGGTACGGCAGCTCCAATACCGGCATGCTCAAGCATGTCTACCGCCGCGGCCTGGCCGAGCGCTATGGCAAGACCATGCAGTGCATCGCCGGAGTGCATTACAACTACTCGCTGGCCGACGGACTGTGGGACGTGCTGGACACCGCGCCCGGCACCACCCAGGATCGCCGCTCGCGCGGCTATATCGGGCTGATCCGCAACTTCACCCGCTATTCCTGGCTGCTGATGTACCTGTTCGGCGCGGCGCCGGCGCTGGCGCGTGATTTCCTGCGCGGCCACGAACACCCGCTGCAAAGCCTGGGCGACCACACGCTCTACCTGCCGCACGCCACCAGCCTGCGCATGAGCGACCTGGGCTACCAGAACAAGGCCCAGTCGCAGCTCAAGCTCTGCTACAACGACCTGGACACCTTCCTGGGCCGCCTGTTCGATGCCGTCACCCAGCCCTGGCCCGATTACCAGAAGATCGGCACCCACCGCGACGGCCAGTGGATCCAGCTCAACACCAACGTGCTGCAGATCGAAAACGAGTACTACTCGAGCATCCGCCCCAAGCGCGCCACCGGCCGCTGCGAGCGCCCGATCACCGCGCTGGCCGAGCGCGGCGTGCAGTACGTGGAAGTGCGCTGCCTGGACATCGACCCCTACGCGCCGGTCGGCATCCAGGCCGAGACCGGCCGCTTCGTCGATGCCTTCCTGCTGTTCTGCGCCGCCTCCGACAGCCCCTACTTCCCCGCCAGCGGCTATTGCCAGCGCAGCGCCGACAACTTCTCCACCGTCGTCAAGGAAGGCCGCAAGCCCGGCCTGCAGCTGGACCGCGAAGGCCAGCCCGTGAGCCTGGCGCAATGGGGCAACGAACTGCTGGACCGCATCGCGCCCTATGCCGCCCTGTATGACTCGGCGCTGGGCGGCGACGCCTACGCCCGCGCGCTGGCCGCCCAGCGCGCCAAGCTCGGCGATCCCGATGCCACGCCCTCGGCGCGCCTGCTGCGCGAGCTGGTCGACGGCGGCGTCTCGTTCCACGACTACTCGCTGGACCTGAGCCGCAAGCACGCCGAGGCGCTGCGCGCGCAGCCGCTGCCAGCCGCGACCGCCGCCGCCTACGAACAGGCCGCGCGCGATTCGGCCGCCGAGCAGATCCGCATCGAGCAGGCCGACACCGAGGATTTCGACACCTATGTCGCCCGTTACCACGCCGCGCTCAAGGCGCCGCACAAATAAGGCGTATCGTTAGGGTTTTGGTCCGAGGCGCGGCTGTGCCCGCCGGCGGGCCGGTCGTCCCGTCACACCAGGAGGTCTTACCC
>NZ_JAGTJY010000264.1:0-5741 GCF_018195695.1 Achromobacter sp. Marseille-Q0513
CGCCTGGATATGGCCATGATCATCCAGAAAGCCAATCAGTGCGATCCACGCTCCAGCCACCGCGATGCCCATTACCGCTTGCCAGGCCAGGGCACCCGTCATCCCCAGGAACAGCATGCCTGCGACAAAAGTGATGACGAAGGAAATGCCTCCGCCCCGCGGCGTCGGGATCTTATGGGAACTCCGTGCATTCGGCACGTCCATCACATTGCGCGCCAGGGCATAACGGCGCAACGCACCGGTCAGTATCCAGGCCAGGACGAAAGCGAGAAACAACAGCCACCAAGGCATAGTCATTGCTTATATCTAGTGGAAAACGAGAGAACGATCAGACCAATGACGCGCATTCAGGCAGCGGCGCGTTGGTTGTTGGCCGCCCGTTGGCACAAAGCGGCCTAGTCAGGGACGCGCCGCTTCCGCCCTTTGCAGCAGCCCGAACGCGGCGGGCCAAGACCTGCGCGCGCGCCGTTTCAGGGATTCACCGACCACACCGTGCGGTTCACGTAGGGAACATAGCTGAGCACGATGCGGGCGACCTTGACCGATACCGCGCCGCCCCGATAGTCGCCAACAGTCTTGAGACCCGCCCCTTCCGTGTGTTGGGAAGTGACGACGCGAATCGCCTCAAGCACGCCCTCCGACTTGAGCCCGCTCATCACCAGCGTCCCTTCGTCCATGCCTTCGGGGCGCTCGTGCGCAGTCCGCACTGTGATGGCGCAGAGATTGAGCAACGACGCCTCTTCTGTAATCGTGCCACTGTCGGACAGGACGCATTTCGCACCCATTTGCAGCTTCATGTAGTCCAGAAGGCCAAACGGTTTGACAAAGCGGACCAAGGGGTGCTCAATCGAACGGCCAAGCGCTTCCAGCCTTGCGCGTGTGCGCGGATGGGTCGATACGATGACCGGCATCGAATAGGTTTGTGCGACGGCGAACAGTGTGTCCAGCAAATCATGCAGGTTCTGGGCAGAATCGACGTTCTCTTCGCGATGGATGCTCACGAGGAAATACTCTCGCTCCGTCAGCCCTTCGCGCTCCAGCACCATGGATGCTTCGATCTTCGGCATGTAATGCGCGATGACCTCTTCCATGTGAGAGCCAGTCTTTATGATCGTTTCCGGCCGCACGCCCTCGGCAATGAGGTAGCGGCGGGCATGCTCGGTAAGCACCATATTGATGTCGCTGAGGTGATCGAGCACCTTGCGGTTCAACTCCTCGGGCACGCGTTGATCGAAGCAGCGGTTGCCCGCCTCCATGTGGAACACCGGGATCTTCCGGCGCTTTGCCGATATGACGGCGAGGCAGGTGTTCGTGTCACCATACAGAAGCAGTGCGTCCGGCTTTTCCTGCGCCAGGATCTCGTCTGACCTCGCAATCACCTCAGCAATCGTTCTGGCAGGCGTATCCGCCGCCACGCCCAGGAAATGGTCGGGCTTGCGGATGTCCAGCTCATCGAAGAACACCTGATTCAGTTCGAAATCATAATTCTGGCCGGAATGCACCAGCACGTGATCAAACTGCTTGTCCAGCTCGGCGATGACGCGGCTCATTTTTATTAGCTCGGGGCGCGTGCCGACCAGCGTCATCACTTTAAGCATTCAGCTGCTCCTGCAGATAGTTCAAGCTCAACAGGACTTTCTCGACACTGGCGACATCCAGCCTGTCCGTATTGTGAGACGTGTAATCATCTAGGTCGGATATTTCCTGCTCGCCCTCGACAAAATATTTCTTGTAATTCAGGCCACGATTATCCATGGGGATCCGATAATAACGCCCCATATCGATCGCCTTGGCCATCTCTTCACGCGAGATGAGGGATTCGTAAAGTTTTTCTCCATGCCGCGTGCCAATCACCTTGATTGCGCTACTGCTGTTGAAGAGCCGCTTCAATGCTTCCGCCAGGTCGCCGACCGTGGAGGCCGGAGCCTTCTGCACAAAAATGTCGCCCTGCTCGGCATGCTGGAACGCATGCAGCACGAGATCGACCGAATCCTCGAGAGACATGAGGAAGCGGGTCATGTTGGGATCCGTGAGAGTCAGGGGTTCGCCCGCCTTGATCTGCTGGACGAACAGCGGAATCACGGAGCCGCGCGACGCCATGACATTGCCATAACGCGTGGCACACACTACGGGACCACCATCCGGAATCACCCGCGATTTGGCGACCACCAGCTTCTCGGCCATCGCCTTGGAAATCCCCATCGCGTTGATGGGATAGACCGCTTTGTCGGTGCTCAATACGATGACCCGCTTTACCTTGCGCGCGATGGCAGCGTTCAACACGTTTTCCGTGCCCAGAACGTTGGTTTTCACCGCTTCCATCGGATAAAACTCGCACGACGGCACCTGCTTCAACGCGGCGGCATGGAAAACATAATCCACGCCAACCATGGCCTGAGACACACTTTCGTAATCGCGGACATCGCCGATATAGAACTTTACTTTGTCATTGGCCAATTCAAGGCGCATGTCCTCCTGCTTCTTTTCGTCGCGGCTGAACACGCGGATTTCACGGACTTCCGTGTCCAGGAAACGCCTCAAAACGGTATGACCAAAGGAACCGGTGCCACCCGTGATCATCAGCACTTTATCGTCAAACATAGCTCACCACGGCATTCAGAATTGCGCACGCTTATCGTGCATGAGGGAAATCAGGCTTTCCCAGGACGGAGGCTGGTAATTGAACGTCTCGCGAAAGCGCGAAGAATTCAGGGATCGGTCAATTCGGAGCTTGTCATCCGGCACGATTTCGATCTGTTTTCCGTAGACTTTTGCGACCAGGGACAGCAGGCTGTACTTGTCGATAGGATCGACCGAAACATGGAACAAGCCGGAGACGGACGGATTCGGCAGTACCAGATCCTTGATCAAGCGCGCCAGCTCCACGGTTGGGAGCCCGGAGAAGATCGCCTTGGTATAGCCCTTGACCGCTCCGGTCTGCGACAGGAACCAATCAACCAGCGCCAGATTGGACCCCAGTTCGTGCCCGATGATGGACGTGCGCAGGGTGATTGCGTTCAGGCTGTCATGCAATTCACCGATGTATTTGGATTTTCCGTAGAGATCCTCTGCATCGGAAAAATCCGACTCCGTGTACATCCCTTTTTTTCCGGAAAACACACAATCGGTGCTGACATGCACCAACCGGGCACCGGCCAGGCTGCACAGCCTGGCCAGCCTGTGGGGGAGCATGGAATTGATCGGCAAGGTGACCAACGGATCCTTGGCCGTGGAAGCCTGTTTAATCACGCCGATACAGTTGATCACGACGTCCGGTCGCGTGCGGTCGATCAGCGCCGTCAAGGTGTCTTGGTCGGTGACATCCACCGAAGCAATCAGGCGGGTTTGCTGATCCTGCGGAAAATATTTCTTCAAGGCGGCGCTGCGCAACGTGCCCCAGGTCTCATGACGGGCGTCGACCGCGAACTCGCGAAACGTCGCGCTGCCCAGCATGCCGCTCGCGCCCAGAATCAGGACTTTCATTAACATTGCCTCACATTGCTAACATCACATACCGCCGCTAGGATGCGGCTCAATTCCCTGGTTTGACTACGCATCTCGAAGTGCTCCAGGAAGTAACGGCGCCCCGATTCGGCCATCTCCTGCAGGTCGACAGCGCTGAGACGATACATATGCTCGACGCTGCGACAGAGTCCCTCGACATCTTCCGCGCTACAGACGACTCCTGCCTGTGCATCGCGGACCACCTGCGCCCCTTCGCCGTCCAGGGCCGCGATGATCGGCCGGCCTGCGCAAAAATAGGCCTGGATTTTACTCGGAACTGTGTAGGCAAAGATCTCGTCGCGCTTAAGTGTTACCAACAGCGCCTGGGCCCGCAGGAAGAACTGCGGCATCGCGCTGGGCGGATAGCGGCCCGCCAGGATCAGATTGTCCAGTCCGTGCTCGGCCTTCTGCTGTTCGACCCAGGCCAGCATGCTGCCGCTACCCACCATGACTATCTTGCAACCCTGCAAGTGAGCCAGTTTGCGAGCGGCGCCCACAATAGTCTCCACGGACTGCGCCGTACCTATATTCCCTGCAAAAAGGACGCAGAAATTCTGTTCCATCGCTCTTAATATCGCCGGCGGTATTCCAGGCCCGCCCTCAGGCTCCGAATCGGGCTCGAGATAGGAATTTGGATAATATTCCAACTTGGCCGGATCAGCGAACTTCGAAACTGGATCAAAGAAGCGCTTTGATTGCACCAATATTCGATCACAGTTGGAATAAATCCATCTCACCATCGCGCCGACGGCTCGCAGTGCAAATTTATTCGTGACAAAACCCGTAGCACTCAGGCTTTCTGGCCACAAGTCCTGCACCCACACAACCAGCGGAATCTTGAATCGCCGCTTCAAATACACCGCAGGAATCACCGAGGTAATCGGAGACAGGGCAAAAGCGAAGATCACGTCATATGGATCATCGTGCTTTCCCAGGACCTTTTTTGACCAGAAAAGCCCATTGGCAACAAACGAAAGATAATTCAGAATCAGATTCCTGGTCCCGCCGTTTTTCCTCGGCCTAAGCGGAACTCGATGCACGACAATATTGCCGTCGTAGATCTCGCGCTGATAGCCCTTGCTCGCATAGCCTGGAAAAAAATTGCCGTCGGGATAGTTTGGCTTCCCTGTAAGCACTTCAACCTCGTGCCCTTCTTCCACCAATAGGCGAACCATGTCATTGATGATGAATGACTCGGGCCAGAAATACTGCGAAACCACCAGGATTCTCATGAACATCCAATAATTTTCATATCCCCGCGGAATATGTCTGACAACGCCATATCCGGCCAGTCGACGTCCGCGCCGAGCGCTTGCAAGCAGGTCTTGGGCCTCATTTCATTTATGCACACGACAAGCCGTGGATACGATGCCCCCCTGCAGCGCGCTCGATGGCGAGGGCAGATGCGCCGGCGAATGGCTCAGGCGTATCGACGCGAATATGCCTGAAACCATGGACACGGCTTCCCGCCGCGCGCCGCCCCCCTGCCAAGCAGCACGCATTATCCTCCAGACAATGTCCTCACGCCACTCAACCGCCTGACTGCGGGCGACATATTATTTCCACTGCGCAACCCGTACTGAGCCGCGCGGCCGCCTCCGCAGCGCCCCCGGTACTTTCCCTTCCGACACATTGGGTCCACAATAGCTGTAAAACGCAAGGAGACAGCCATGCGTATCGCCGATGCCCAATGGATCCCGTCAACCCAGCACCAGACCTGGGACGCCTTGACCGATCCTGCCGTGCTGCAGCGATGCATCCCCGGATGCGTCAACGTCACGCAGCGCTCCCCCACCGAGTACGCCGTCACCCTGCGTGCCAAGGTCGCCGGCATCGACACCGACTACGACGGCGAGATCCTGCTGTCGGACGTCGATCCCCCCAACAGTTGCACCCTGGTGTTCGAGGGCAAGGGCCGGGCGGCCTGCCTGGCCATCGGCACCGCCCAGGTCAACCTCAGCACCAAGGACCAGGGCACCCGCGTGGCCTACACCGTGGCGGGCATGACCGGCGGCAAGCTGGCCGAATGCGGTGAAAGCCTGATCCTGAAGGCGGGCGAGAAGATCATCGAGCGCTTCTTCGCCGCGTTCATCGATTACATGGCCGGCCAGCCGCGGCTGGCGCCGCCGCCCCCGCCGCCCGAGCCCGAGCCTCGCGGCCTGTCCAACTCCCGCTGGTCCTGGGCGCTGGTGCTGGTGGTGATCGCCGTGTTCCTGAGTTACCACACCCTCTACAAG
>NZ_JAGTJY010000265.1:0-5734 GCF_018195695.1 Achromobacter sp. Marseille-Q0513
GCTATGGCTCCTGGCTCACGCTGGTGGACCTGGCATGAGATTTTTTCGCCGCCGCTGAGGGGATCGAGACCGGTTGCCCGTCATGGCTTATGACGCAACCCGATTCCACCCTCATTCCCAGCCATGCCGTTCTCCTTCGATTTCCGCGCCCGGCTCGTCGCCGGCGCGCTTGGCGCCAGCCTGATCGCCGCGCCCGCAGCCGCCCAGCAACGCTATGACCTGCCGGCCGCGCCGCTGGCCGACACCTTGAGCCGCATCTCCTTGATGAGCGGCCGCAGCATCTCCGCCAGCGCCGAACTGGTGTCCGGCAAGCAGGCTGCCGCCGTGCGCGCCGCCCCCGACGCCGAGACGGCGGCGCGCCAGGCCCTGGCCGGCACCGGCCTGGAACTGGTCATCACGCCGGCAGGCGTATGGAGCCTGCGCCCGCTACCCGCGGCCGGACCGGTCGCCGCCCTGGAACCCGTGCTGGTCACCGCCGGCAACGCCATCGAGCCCAGCGAAGGCACCGGCTCGTACACCCAGGCGGAGTCCGGTTCCGCCACCCGCATGCGGCTGTCGCTACGAGAAACGCCCCAATCCGTCAGCGTGATCACGCGCCAGCAGATGGACGACCAGGGCATCGTCAACGTCGCGCAGGCGCTGGAGCAAACGCCCGGCATCATCGTCAACCGCGACAACTCCGAGGGCTACAGCTTCTACTCGCGCGGCTTCCAGCTGGAGAGCTTCCAATTCGACGGACTGCCCAGCCTGTCCAGCGACGGCGGCAACGTGCGCGACAACTACAGCATCACCAATTCGGTCGTCTATGACCGCATCGAAGTCCTGAAGGGCGCCACCGGCCTGGTCAACGGCGCCGGCTACCCGTCCGGCGTGGTGAACTTCATCCGCAAGCGGCCGACGCAGGACTTCCAGGGCAGCATCACGGGCGGCATCGGTTCCTGGGACCGCTACCGCAGCGAGCTGGACCTGAGCGGACCGCTGGCGGCGCAAGGCAAGGTGCGCGGACGCGTCGTGGCCGCCGCCGAGAAGCGCGGCAGCTACATGGACTATGCGCGCGGCAAGGAAAACCTGGCCTACGGCATCATCGAGGCGGACCTGGGTCCGCGCACCACGGCCAGCATTGGCGTGGATCATCAGCAGAACCGCAACAAGGCCACGTCCAATACGCATCTGCCCGCCTTCTACTCCGACGGCACGCCGGTACGCTTCCCGCGCTCGACCAACCCCGCCGACAAATGGTCCTGGCGCAACCAGGACACGACCCGCCTATTCGCCGATCTGCGGCATACGCTGGACAGCGGCTGGCAATTCAAGCTGGCCGCCGCGCACCGCAACTACCGCTCGCGCGAACTGATATCGGGCATGAGCAGCGCCCTGGTCGATGCCCGGAGCCACAGCGTGGGACATGGCTACTATCCCGGCGGCGCGGCGCGATTCGACACCGACACGCGCGAGAACAGCGTGGACTTCCAGGCATCCGGCCCCTACACGCTGTTCGGCCGCCAGCACGAGTTGGTGATTGGCTACAACGCCGCCCGCAACCATGCGCAGTCGAACCGGCACGACGGCGAAACGGACGCGCTCATCGACAACGCGTTCCGCTGGAACAACGATGCCGCCAAGCCTGGCGTCTATGAGTGGTGGCTGACGCAGAACATGCTGGTCAACCAGAAAATCCTCTACGGCGCCACGGTGCTGCGCCCCGCCGACCGCTACGCCATCATCCTGGGCGGCCGCCTGAGCAACTATGCATGGAACCAGAACCTGGCCTTCGCCAACGGCCGCCTCGTCAACTACGCCAGCGAAGTGCGCCGGAAGTTCATCCCCTACGCCGGCCTCACCTATGACCTGGACAGCCAGCACACGGTCTACGCCAGCTACACGGATGTCTTCAAGCCGCAGGCCTACAGCTTCGACGCCAACGACCGCCAGCTGGATCCGCTGACCGGCAAGAGCATGGAGCTGGGCGCCAAGGGCGAATACCTGGATGGCAAGCTCAACGCCAGCATCGCGCTGTTCCAGCTCAAGCAGGACAATATGGCCGAGCTGGACACCAGCGGCGCGCGGCGGCCCAACGGCGACGAGGCCTATGTCGCCGTCCAGGGCGTCACCACGCGCGGCGTCGAACTGGAAGTGTCGGGCGAGATCTCGCGCGGCTGGCAGGTCCACGCCGGCTACACCTACAGCCGTTCGCGCGACCGGGATGGACGGCGCGTCAGCACCACCCAGCCCGAGCAGGTGTTCAAGCTGGCCACCACCTACCGCCTGCCCGGCGACTGGCACCGCCTGACGGTGGGCGGCAATCTGCTATGGCAAGGCAATACCTACTTCACCCAGGCGATCGAGGGCAAGGACCGCCGCTTCATCCAGGACAGCTACGCCATCCTGGGATTGATGGCGGCCTACGACGTCAGCAAGGACCTGCGCCTGTCCGTGAATCTGAACAACGTCTTCGACAAGGCCTATTACTCGGGCATCGGCACCTACAACTCGGTCTACTACGGCGCGCCGCGCAATGTGCTGGCGCAGGCGCGCTACCGGTTCTGAGGATGGTCGCGGCCGGGGGGAATTGCCCCCCCGGCCTGCGCGCTCAATAGCGCGCGTCCTTCGGCTTCTTGCCCTGCGGCCAGTCCTTTTCCTTGCCCGCGAAATCCGGGCGCGGCATGTGCGTGAAGTACTCGGCCACGTCGACCGCGTCCTGGTCTGACAGCACATCGCCCTCGCCCCAGGCGCCGTGCGTGTTCACGCCCATCGGCATGCTGTTGCGGATGAAGGCGGCGGCCTTGTAGGTGCGGGCCAGGCCCGCGCCGATGTTGAAGGACTCGTCGCCCCACAGCGGCGGGAACACGATGTCGCCGGCGCGGTCCTTCTTGCCCTCGCCGTTGGCGCCATGGCAGGCCGCGCATTGCGCCGCGTACAGCGACTTGCCGCGCTCGGGGTTCGGCACCAGCTTCATGTCGATGGGCCAGGCGTTCTCGATCTGCACCTTGGCGCCGTGCGGCACGTCCTGGGCCAGCCACTTCATGTAGGCGATCATGGCCTGCATCTCGGCCGAGTCCTTGGCCAGCGGCTTGCCGTTCATCGAGCGCATGAAGCAGCCGTTGATGCGGTCCTCCAGCGTCACCACGCGGTTGGCGCGCGGATTGAACTGCGGGAAGGTATTCACCGTGTTGATGTACGGCGCGCCCATCGGCTTCTTGCCCTGCTGCACGTGGCAGCTGTTGCAGTTCATGCTGGCGCCGGTGTTGTTGGGCAGCAGGCGGCGCGTCTCGTTCAGGAGGCGCTTGCCGTAGTTGATCTGCTCGGCGTTGGGCTGTTTGGCGATGTCGGTGTCCGACGGGATGGTGTAGTCGGGCAGGCGCTTGCCGTCCTTGTCCAGCACCGGGAAAGTGCGCGCGGGAGCCTGCTTGTCGGCGGCCGCAGGGGCCGAGGTGGTCGGCGCGTCGGCCGCGCTGGCGCCCAGCCAGGCGCCGCAGGCCGCCAGCGCGGCCAGCAGCGATGCGAGTTTCAGTTTCCTGCTCATTGTTTGCCTCCGGCGACGATGTTCGGCTTCTTGCCGGCCAGGAATTCGCGGATGTGCGCGACGTCGCGCTCGCCGATGGGCGGCGCCTGGTTGGTCCATGCGCCGCGGATGAAGTTGATCACGTCGGTGATGTCCTGATCACTCAGGTGATTGAAGGCCGGCATGGCGAAGGCCATCGCGTCCTGCGCGTTGGACGGCATCCTGCCGCCCTCGAGCGTGATCTGGATGATGGACTGCGGGTTCTGCGCGAACACGGCCGAATTGCCCGCCAGCGCCGGGAAGATGCGCGGCATGCCCTGGCCGTCGGCGCGGTGGCAGGCCACGCACTGCTCGACGTAGATCACCGCGCCGCGCGAGCCGTAGCGGCCGTCCAGCAACGCCGCCGTGGTGGTGTCGGCCTTGGGCGCGAAAGCCTGCAGCTTGCCCGGGGCGGGCGGCAGCTGTTTCAGGTAGGCCGCGATGGCCTCCAGGTCGGTGTACGCGAAGTAGCGGGTGCTGTGCTCGACCACGGCAGCCATGGCGCCGAAGGCCGCCACCTTGTCCGTGCGGCCGGTCTTCAGGAACAGCGCGATCTCGGCGGGGCTCCAGGATTGCAGGCCCTGCGCCTCGCCGCGCAGGCTCTTGGCGCGCCAGCCGTCGATCACCGCGCCGGTCAGGAAGGCATCGCCATCGGCCATGGACAGCGCTTTCTCCTGGTAGGCCAGGCCTCGCGGCGTATGGCAGGCGCCGCAATGGCCGGGGCCTTCCACCAGGTAGGCGCCGCGCTTGAGCTTCTCGTCGGCGCCGGCGGGCGCGGCGAAGTCGCGCTTGGGCGCGAACATCAGCTGCCACCATGCCATGGGCCAGCGCATGTTCAGCGGCCAGGGGATGGTCGAATCCGCGCTGGGCTGCTCGACCGGCGCCACGCTGGCCATGAAGTAGGCGTACAGGGCGCGCAGGTCCGCGTCCGGCATGATGGCGTAGGACGGATAAGGCATGGCGGGGTACAGCGGCGTGCCGTCCTTGCGGATGCCGTGCTGGACCGCGTTCTTGAAATCCGCGTAGCTGTAGGCGCCGATGCCCGTCTTCTTGTCGGGCGTGATGTTCGACGAATAGATGGTGCCCACCGGCGTCTGCATCGCCAGGCCGCCCGCGAAGGGCTTGCCGCCGGGCACGCTGTGACAGGCCACGCAGTCGCCGGTGCGCGCGATATAGGCGCCGGCCTCGACCAGGCTGCGATCCTGGATATCGACGGGCGCGGGCGCGTCGACCTTGCGGGCGGCGGTCAGCGCTTGTGCGCCGCCGATGGCGATGCCTGCCGCGGCCACAAGGCCCAGCGCCGCCCAGATCCCGAACTTATTCATACTGACCCTCCGTGTCCGCTGGCCTGCGCGCACGTCGGGGAATTCGTACTGCGTTGTCCAGCCTATGGGATCAGCTTACGCCTTTTAGTAATTAACATATGACTGAACAGCATGAAACTATGGCTGCTGTTTGATCGGCAGCAAACAAAGCGAAAAGCGGGCGGCGTTGGCGGCCGCCCGGTGGCGCGAGCCGCGCGCCGACGCGCTGTCGAACGGCGGATCGCGGCGCGCAAACCCAAGGCCGGCGCGGCTCAGCCGGGAATCGTCAGGCCCCGGACCACGGCGGGCCGGGAGACGAAAGCGTCCAGCACGCGCGCCACATTCTTGTACTGGGTGAACTCGACCAGCTCGCCCGCGCCGTAGAAACCGATCAGGTTGCGCACCCAGGGAAAGATGGCGATGTCGGCGATGGTGTACGTATCGCCCATGACCCAGTCGCGGCCTTGCAGGCGCTGGTCCAGCACGCCCAGCAGGCGCCGCGCCTCGGCCACGTAGCGGTCGCGCGGACGCTTGTCTTCATAGTCCTTGCCGGCGAATTTATGGAAGAAGCCCAGCTGGCCGAACATCGGACCGATGCCGCCCATCTGAAACATCAGCCATTGCAGCGTCTCGAAACGCCCGCCCGCGTCGGCCGGCAGGAACTGGCCGGTCTTGCTGGCCAGGTAGACCAGGATGGCGCCGGACTCGAACAGCGCCAGCGGCTTGCCGTCGGGCCCGTTGGGATCGAGGATGGCGGGAATCTTGTTGTTGGGGCTGATCGACAGGAACTCGGGCGTGAACTGGTCCTGCGTATCGAAGCTGACCCGGTGCGCCTCGTAGGGCAGGCCCAGCTCCTCCAGCAGGATCGACACCTTCACGCCATTGGGCG
>NZ_JAGTJY010000266.1:0-4740 GCF_018195695.1 Achromobacter sp. Marseille-Q0513
GGGTGGGGGCGGTGGCCAGCGCCAGGGCGGCGCACAGGCGGGGGAGCGGCCGGCGCAGGATCGCGGCCGGACGGAACTGCGGTTGGGACTTCATGGAAGGGGTCTCCTCTTGGGTGCCGGTTGTCGTCGGTCTTCGTATGGCGCCTGGGTCAGATTGCTGCGGCGCTCTGTTATTCATTCAGTCGCGTGTCTCAGCGGCCAGCCAGCAGGTCGAATTCCATCCTCACCTTGCGGAACGGAAACTCCAGCCGCGCGTAATACACCACGTTGTCGTCGATGCAGGCATAGCGGCGCAGTTCGGCCACCGGCGAGGACACGGGAATCTGCAGCGCCTCGGCCGACTCCTGCCCGGCCTCGATCACGTTGAGCACCTGGCGCGCCTGCGTCAGGCGCGCGCCGTAGTAGCGGTCCAGCACCGGCGCCACGGTGCTCTTGTTGATCTGCGCGCGGTGCTTGCGGAACAGCGCGCTGGCCAGGAACACCTCGCTGTAGCAGAAAGGGCCGGCCTCGGTGGTGTGCACGCGGCGCAGGTACTGGAAGCTGCCGTCGCGGCCCGCGTCGCAGGGCATGCCCAGCGGGTCGGGCAGGGGCAGGCCGGCTTCGGCCTCCACCAGCGACACGGTGCCCAGCAGGTTGCTCAGCTCGACCGTTTCGGCCCAGGTCTTGGGGATCAGCAGCGTGGGCGTTTCGGGCAGCTCGGCGTTGACGAAGGTGCCCGAGCCGCGCGAGCGGCGGATCAGCCCGTCCTGCTCCAGCTGGCCCAGCGCCTGGCGGATGGTGGCGCGCGAGATGCCGTAGGTTTCCACCAGCGCTTCCAGCGGCGGGATCTGCTGGCCGGGCCGCCAACTGCGGTTCTGGATATGGCTGCGGAACAGGGCGGCCGCCTGCAGGTAAAGCGGCTGCGGGCTGTGCGAGAAGAGCTTGGGCGCGGGCATGGGCGTCGGTCGTTGGCGGGTTCGGGTCAGGGAGTGGCGAGCAGGGCCTCGGCCATCTCGCGCAGCCTGTGCTTCTGGATCTTCACCGAGTTGGCGCTTTCAATCGACGGGAAGGCGTCCAGCGCGGTGAAGCCGGCGGGCACCTTGAAGCCCGCCATCACGGCCTTGCAGGCGGCGGTCCAGCCGGCGGCGTCGGCCCGCGCGCCCGGCTGCAGCAGCACGAAGGCATAGGGCACGGTCTTGTCCGCGCGCGTCGCGCCCACCACCTGGCAGGCGCGGACGCCGGGCAGCGACTCGACCACCTGCTCGATCTCGGCCGGATTGACCAGGAAGCCCGCCAGCCGCAGCGAGTCGCCCATGCGTGCCTGGAACACGAACTGCTGCTCGCTCAAGGCATAGCCCAGGTCGCCGGTCTTGAAGTAACCGTCGTCCGTGAACGCGCGGGCGGTGGCTTCGGGATTGTCCAGGTAGCCCAGCATCAGGCTGGGCGAGCGGATTTCCAATTCGCCCGACTGCCCCAGCGGCAGCACGGCGCCGCTGTCCGGATCGCGGGCACGCACACGCGCCTCGGGATGGACCAGTGCGCCGCCGGGCAAGAGGCGCGCCGACACATCGCCCCGGGCCGGGGTCGTCGGCTGGCCGGCGGCCAGCGCCTGGAGTTCGCTCGATCCGTACAAGCCCGTCAGCGGCACGTCCTGCTCCCGCGCCAGCTCCAGCATGCCGTCCAGCGCCGGGGTGAAGCTGGCGAAGCCGAACAGCCGCGCCGACGCCAGGTCGCCGGGCGCGGCCGCGCGCATGATGCCAGTCAGCGCCTCGTTGTTGGCGTAGGTATGGGTGACTGCGTGTTCGCGGATTTCGCGCGCCGAGGCCGCCGCGTCGAACACCGGGGAGCAGACCACCGGCGCGCCTTGCGCCAGTCCGCTGACCAGCGTGGAGAAGCCGAAGGCGCCGCAGAACGGCGCGCTGGCCAGCACGCGGGTCGCCAGGCCGTAGCCGAACGCGCGCGCCACCGCCGCGCCGTGCGCCAGCAGGGTGCGCTGGTCGTGCAGCACGAATTTGGGTTTCGACGTGGTGCCGGACGTGGTGAAGCACAGCACGCCGGCATTGGCCTGGGCGGGCGGCGGCGCGTCGGCGCAGGCGCGCAGCTCGGCGTAGCGATGCCGGGGCAGGGCGTGGCGTCCTGTGGCGGCCGCTGGCGCATCGAGCGTTGTTGGCGCGGCTGGCGCCGCGTCATTCATGCGGCCGTGGGCGGCATCGATGGCGATCACGCCGCGCAGCCGCGCCAGGGCCTCGGCCGGCACCTCGTCCAGGATGCCCTGGAAGTCGATGCCCTTGAAGCCCGGCCAGAAGATCAGCCAGTCGGCCTTGCCGCGTCCCAGGATGTCGGCCACTTCCAGCGCGCGGAAACGGGTGTTGACCGCCAGCGCCAGCGCGCCCAACCGCGCGCAGGCCAGGAAGGACTCGACCCAGGCGGCGCAGTTGGGCAGCCAGATGGCCACGCGCTGTCCGGGCTGCAATCCCAGGCGACTCAAGCCGGCGGCCAGCGCGGCGGCGCGCGCGCGCAGCTCGGCGGCGCTGACGGCGCCGTCCGGGTCGATCAGCATGGCGCGCGCGGGATCGGCGGCGGCCAGCGCATCCAGGTGCGCGGCGAAGGTGTCGGCAATAGCGGTGGATACGGGCACGGTGTTCATCGAAGCGGTTCGGTGGGCGTCGGCGGGCCGGCGCGGTAGCGGGTTGGGCGGAAGTCCGCCGGCGGTGGGCCGAAGGGCGGCGGTATCAGACGGTGGCGATCGGCGTCACCGGCGAGCCGACCGCGCCCGGCAGCCGCAGCGGCGGGGCGGTGAGCAGGAAGCGGTTGCGCCCCTGCGCGTGCAGCCAGTCGGCCAGATCCTTCAGGTACCAGAGTTCGGCCAGCGGCACGCCCAGCGTGAACAGGCAGTGATGATGCAGCGGCAGGATCGAATGGCCGGGGCCGGACGTGCGCGCGGGATAGGCCTCGACCGCGTAGTTGTCGGCGCAGATCGCGGCCACGCCGCTGTCGGTGATCCAGTCCAGCAGCGCGGCGTCGGCGCCGTCCAGCACCGCGCCGGTCTGTTCCAGGCGATGCGCGTCGGGCTTGCCGTCCATCTGCACCAGCGCCTCGGCGAAGCCAGTGCGCAGCACCAGCATGTCGCCGGGTTCCAGCGCGACCCGCTGTTCGTGCATCGCGGCCTGCAACTGCGCCAGGCCGACCGGCGTGCGGCCGGTGCCGAAGGCGCGCGCCAGGTCCAGCAGCACGCCACGGCCCTGCATGCCTTTTTCCGCGTAGCGGCTGACGCTGAGCCGGCGCGCATAGGAGGCGCCGGGCGGGCAGCACGCATCGGCGCCGGGATCGCCGCCGCCCAACACGTCCACGCCGGCGGCATAGCCGTTGTAGTACACGCGCCGGGCCTGGCCGTCGCCCTGCACGTCGAACAGCGCGCCCACGTGGCTCAGGCCGTCCCATTGCGTGGAGTATTGCAGCGACAACGTGGCCTGGTCGTCCGACAGCACGTCGACCGCGCCTTCCTGCAGGCGCGACATCTGGAAGTTCAGATAAGGCTGGCCGTCGCGGCGCGTGGGCGCCAGCGCCGGCGGATGGCGGCGGGGATTGAGCACGTTGCCGCCTGGCAGGTCCAGCGGCAGCGACAGGCAGAAGACCTTGCCGGCGCGCACCTCGCGCACGGCCTGCAGCACTTTTTCCTCGGTCAGCAGGTTCAGGCGGCCGATCTCGTCGTCCGGTCCGAAATCGCCCCAGGTCGATCCCTCGGGCCGGCGGGTCCAGCGTTTCATGGGCTTGTCTCCGGTCGGTTTTTCGTGTTTATATGAATATAGTACGTATTTATGTACTTTTGATCCATCGGCATTCGTCCGATTGCCGTCGCCTGGCTCCGGGCCGCCCCGGCGCGGGACGGCATGCGCTTGGCGGCGGGCGCGTCAAGCGGCATGGCCGGCCTGGTTCAAAGTGGTTTCGCAGTGGTTTTGTATGTGCGTATCGGGCGCGCAGGCAGGCTGCGCGCATGAGACACCCGCGGCAAAGCGGGGGCAGGGCCACAGGCCCTCAAGGAGACAGACTCATGACGCGACAACAGCATGCGCGCGCCCTGCGGGCCGCATTCGCCTTCACCATCGCGGCGCTGGCCGTGGCGACGGAGCCGGCCGCCGCCGCCGGCTATCCCGAACATCCCGTGACCGTGGTCGTGCCCTATCCGCCCGGCGGCGGGGCCGATCTGTTCGGCCGCGCCATTGCCCGCGCGCTGGAGCCGGGCCTGAAACAGACGGTGCTGGTCGAGAACCGGCCGGGGGCGGGCGGCAATATCGGCATGGCCTATGTGGCGCGGGCCAAGGCCGACGGTTACACGCTGGGCCTGGGCACCATCGGCACGCAGAGCATCAATCCCTTCCTGTACGCCAACATGACCTTCGATCCGGCGCGCGACTTCGTGCCGATCGCCCTGGTGTCGACCACGCCCAACGTCATCGCCGTCAGCGCCAAGTCGCCGTACCGCACGGTGGCCGACATCATCCAGGCCGCGCGCCAGAATCCGGAGCGGAAGCTGACCTACGCCTCGCCGGGCGTGGGCTCGTCGGTGCACCTGACAGGCGCCTATTTCGAGGCCATGGCCGGCATTTCCATGCTGCATGTGCCGTTCAAGGGCACCTCGGCTTCCCTGCCGGCGGTGGCCGGCGGGCCGGGGGGCCCGCCGTTCGGCAACCCGCCCCGCGCGGTGGCGCAGGTCCCGGGTGGCGGGGTGGGGCGCGGCGGGGCCGGGGCGGCGGCCGCGGG
>NZ_JAGTJY010000266.1:4750-5729 GCF_018195695.1 Achromobacter sp. Marseille-Q0513
CGCTGCCGACCGTCGCGGAATCGGGGCTGCCCGGCTTCGACGTGACGGCCTGGTTTGCCCTGTACGCGCCGCGTGGCACGCCCGAGCCCGTCGTGCGGCAGTTGATCGAGGCCGCCCGCGAGGGGCTGAGCTCGCCTGATCTGGCCGCGCGCTTCGCCGCGCAGGGCGCCAAGCCTGGCACGCTGTTCGGCCCGGAGCTGGCCGCGTTCGAGCAGGACGAGCGTCGCAAATGGGGCGGGCTGGTCAAGGACAAGGGCATCACCGCGCAATGAAAAACGGCACCGTTTTGGTCACCGGCGGTAGCCGGGGCATCGGCCGCGCCATCGTCGCGCGGCTGATCGAGGACGGCTACGAGGCCGTCAATTTCAGCCGGGGCGCGCCCGAGTCCCTGTTGCCGGGCGAGACCTTCCGCTCGGTGGACCTGGCCGACGCGCGGGCGGCGGGCGAGGCCGCGCGCGAACTGGCCGCGTCGCGCCCCGTGCTGCATCTGGTCAACAACGCCGGCATGATCGAGGTCGCCGGCATCGAGGCCGTCACGCAGGACGCGCTGGCGCGCACCATGGCCGTCAACCTGGTGGCGCCCGTCGTGCTGCTGCAGGCGTTGTTGCCAGGCATGCGCGCGGCCCGCCACGGGCGCGTGGTCAACATCGGCAGCAGGGCCGCGCTGGGCAAGCCGGGGCGCACGGCCTACGGCGCGTCCAAGGGCGCGCTGGCGGCCATGACACGGACCTGGGCGCTGGAGCTGGCGGCCGACGGCATCACGGTGAACACCGTGGCACCGGGACCGGTGGCGACGGAACTGTTCAATGCGTCGAATCCCCCCGGCGATCCGCGCACGCGCGCGCTGGAGGCCGCGATTCCTGTGGGCCGCAGCGGCCTGCCGGAAGAGGTGGCGCACGTGGTGGCCATGTTCATGGACCGGCGCGCCGCCTTCGTGACCGGGCAGCTGATCCATGTGTGCGGCGGGGTGTCGGTGGGG
>NZ_JAGTJY010000267.1:0-5726 GCF_018195695.1 Achromobacter sp. Marseille-Q0513
GCCGACGCCGGCCAGCCGGTACAGCGTCTGTGGCGGCAGGTCCACCCGTTCGCACCGGCGCCCCCCGGTCGGCGGCCGGTCCCCGGCCCGAGGAGGCGGGGTGGGGGCGGGTCGGGGGGGGGGGGGGCATGCCGCCACCGCCAGTGCCTTTTTCGCCTGCGCGGTAGGCGGCGTTAGCGAGTTTCACAACTGGACCAACGGCCTTCAGCATGTCGTCGCGAATGACGGCAGGTAACACCACACGCATTTTCGGCACGTTGATTTTGAATTCTTCGTCAAGCTTAGGGCTGAAGTACAACGCAACGCGAGCGAGCTTGTTGTGTTCATCGAGCGTGCGCAGGTTGCTCCAGCCGCCACTTTGAATCATGCGGTCCGCTCGGTAGATGTAAAAGCCCTGTTGTCGATTCCATTTGTTGGGGCCCGAGGCACGACTGAATGCCTCGGGGCTCGAGAATTTCGCCTGCGCTGGGAGAACGTAAGGCTCCAAGACCACGTCCGACTTCCCCTTTTCCTGCTCGATTCGGAGAACAACGGGTTCGAGTTTCTGGGTATTGCCCTCAGCTCGGGCAAAGGGATCCCACGGCACGACTTTGTTTCCATTCAGATAAATCGCTAGGCGCTTACCCCGGACAGCACCTTCGAGAAACCTGTGGAACACCATGGCAACATGTTCCTCAAGTGCGCGGCACATGGCGGTCAGTTGCTTGCGAGCCATCTCACCGTCTGGTCGTTTGTAGCCGAGGATTCGGTCCAGTCGCTCCCAGATGACTACGGTACCGGTGGTCTCCTTGAGGTGCTGACGTGCTTGTGGCTGCAGGTCGGTGGACTTCACCGGAAGTATTTCCCAACGATTTGTCGCCTCTATGTGGCCGAGGTCCCAACAGTAGGCGTTGATGTCCGCTCGTCCTTCGTTCTGGCGGGACGCGACTGTCAACCTCAGACACTGACTCAATGACGCAGTCTTAAGACCTAGGCCAAACTTTCCGAGGTCTTCAGCGTCGTAATCCCGCTCAGCTCCAAAGCGAAGTGCTTCTCTAAGCTGTGCAGCAGACATGCCAATACCGTTGTCGGCAATCATGACGTAAGAGTCCTCGCCGTTCCACTCTACATCCAGACGAATGGTATTGGCACAGGCCTCAATTGAATTGTCGATGAGGTCGGCTACTGCTGCTGCGAACTCGTACCCCATGTCACGCAAGGAACGAATCAAGCGCTTTGCGCTCGGGATGACCTCAACACCATTGACACTCATCTGGTTTTCCTTCCTGTGGGTGATTGCACGTTGCTTAAACATGCTGTAGCTACTGCTCCGGCAATAACGGCTGCGGAGCAGTAGTACTCGTCTTCTGAAAGCATCCCGTCGTCAAAGCGTCTACGTGCTTCTATAGCCACGGGTATTAACTCAACGGGCCATCCACTGCGGACATAAACCGGTTCAATGACGAAGCTCACGCCGCGTTTTGGCCCTAGGCTTAGTGTCTTTCCATTATCCGAGGCTGCATCCGGGTGAAGATTCGGATGAAGAAATCCCACAGCCCACCACGCCCTTAGAAAATCGTCTTTTGATAAATTGGCTAATGGGCGAAGATAAGTGGATTCAACGAAGTTCTCTAACAATTCAACGGCAGCGTTACGGCCGTCAGGTAGTTCAATGTCCAATCGAGGTGCAAGATTGTCTCCGTCGTGAGCAGCACTGATGTACTCAAGGACGGCAATCCCCATCGCTTTGCCAACCAAGGGAGGGACGGCGTTTCCGATCTGCGCGAACGAGTTAGTTCTTGCCTCTGGAAGCGTAAACGTATCGGGAAAGCTCTGAACGCGAGCTGCCTCGCGAGGTGTGAGCGATCTCGTCTGCGTCGGGTGGATAAACATCAACCCGTCCTTTTTCAGATGCGCCACAATGGTTGAACACAGTTGGTCACGATGCTGCCGCGTATACCGGTCCTTGAAGTTCTCACGATCATACGGGAACTCCATTTCCACGCCTCGAGCCAACGCATGTTTGCTGTTCTCACCTTCGTGGAGCCGGGCGAAGTCTCGCATGTCGCGCAGACTGTGAGAACGTGCTGAATGGGCGGTGAGGGCTTTCGTCTTGTCAGCTTGGAGCACATCATAGATATACCGGGTGCCGTACTTCTCGATGTGCTTTTCTCTCAAAGAGCTGTCGTACTGACGTTCGTACTGCTCATCGCCTGCGAGGATTGCGGGCAGGTCGCCTATTGCCTCACCGAGCGAGACTAATGGCTGCAGTTCTTCGCCGTCATTGTCGCGGGCGTGAGTAGGCCGGATGTACCTGTCGGGGATGAACAGGGGAAGTTCGCGCCGCGTCCCGATGATGAGCTGGCGGATGCGTTTCTGCGGAACGCCGAAACGCCATGCCTCAACCTCGTACGGAATGACGCGGTAGCCAAGCTCTCGGCTCTCAACTTGGAGTCGGGTGAAGAACTCTCCCCCTGCTGCTGACTTGATGCCAGGGACGTTCTCCATGATGAAGACCGACGGCTGGTAATAATTCACAAACCGCAAAAATTCCTGATAGAGGTCTCTGCGTGCGTCGTGCACCAAGCGGCCTCCGTGGTTCGAGCCGTCCACCATCCGGGCCTTTGAGAATCCCTGACATGGCGGTCCGCCAACGATTACGTTAATAGGCACCGAGCCGCCGAGAAGCTCGTCCAAGTCCTTTGGACTGAACTTGGTCAGGTCACGAACCAGTCCGAGGGCACTCTTCGTATGGTTTGCTTTGAATGTCTCGATTGCCGATTGGTTAGAGTCCACGGCGGCCTTGCAGACTAAGCCGGCCGCTTCTAATCCTAGAGAGAATCCCCCGCATCCCGAGAAAAGGTCGAGGAAAGTTAACGGTGTACTGGTCTTGCTTTCGTTTCCTGTCAATGCTGTTTTTGCTTTATCCATTCGTTCCACGCAGGTCCGTAATCGCCGACGCACTGTTCAATAGCGCATTTGCGCCGTTTCTAGCCGAAACACCTGGCCGGACAAGACGGCCGGATCTGACAGTTGCTTCTAAGAGGTTTTTCGCCTTGGTCTAAATGTTATCCCTGCAAGGGTGTTGATGGTTACATATTGTACAGGGTGACGTGCGGTGGAAGACAGCGTTTGCACGCACTCTGGATTTTCTCATCGATATATCACCTTATGGAGTCTCCACTTGGAGGCTCGGGCAGCGCTGCTGCTCTGCTCTCATCATCCAAGAGGTCGATATGCCCTTTTTTTGCCCCCGCTGCGAGTCGCAGAACATCATCACCCTCGACTACGGTCGCAAGACCGGTACGGTTATCGGGACTACAGCTGGCGCCGCCAGCAGTGCCGCTGCTGCCTTGGGGGGGGGCGCGCAAACCGGTGCGACGCTCGGCATGGTTGCCGGGCCGGTTGGCTCGCTCTTCGGCGGTTTGGCCGGTGCTCTTATGGGCGCACTGGTTGGCGGTGATTCCTTGTAAAGCCGCATGGATAAAGGATCTATCTGATTCCAGAGGCATCCGGATCGGACCGCCCCAATCCTACTTTTATGTGCTTTGAGAGCAGAGGGTCGCGAGTTCGAATCCCGCCGCCCCGACCAATTAAATCAAAGGCTTAGCTCACATTCTGGGCTAAGCCTTTTTGTTTGCACGCGCGGAGCTGAATCTGCTTGAACAAGCGCGCTGGCACCGCGGCTCGGCATCAGCTTTCTTTGGCGCCGGCCAGGGAGGATCGTCGATTCGCCCTCACGGCATCGTGGACTGTCAGGACAGCGCCCAGGCCCAGGCCCGCCAGGAAGACGGTCGCGGCCAGAGTGGGCTTCCCTTGCGCGAGCAGTGTCGCCGCCAGCGGGAGGAACGACAAAATGGACAGGTTGTTCAAGGTTTCCGCCGCCGCCAGCGCCGCGCCCTTGTCGCGGTCCGCGCGGTTGGCCAGCACCGTGGTGGCCAACGGGGCGCCTGCCCCCAGGGATGCTCCCCACGCGGCCAGACAGGCGAGCGCGCCCCACAAGGGCAAGGGCGGCAGGTAGAACGCGGCGACCGATGCGACGAGCAGCACATTGGTGATGAACAGCGCGCGTTCCTCGCCGGAACCCAGGCGTCGCAGCGCGCCGGCGGAAAGATTGCCCACGGCGAGTCCGATGCCGAATGCGGCCGTGCTCAGTCCGACCTGGGCCACGTCCAGGGCATAGCGCAGGCGCAGGACTTCTCCCGACAGCAGAAAGGCGGCGACACCTGTCCCGTTCCACAGTCCCTTGGCGAGCAGGGGGCGCACGATGTCCGGCTTGCGCAGCCATCGCAGCGGGCGCTGCGCGGCCGGAACCGTCGCCGCCGTTGAGGCGCGACCGCCGGGCATGGCCATGCGGCCGACGAGAAAGGCGGCGAGGCAGCCCGCCGAGACCAGCAAGAAAGGCGCGCGCCAGCCTATCCAGCCGGTGAGAACACCGGCGATGGCCGGGCCGGTCGCGATGCCCGCCGTCATGCCGAGCATGACGACGCCCATCGCCGCCGCATGACGCTGGCGCGGCAAGCGTTCGGAGACCAACGCGAAGGCGTTGGGAATGATGACGGCCGAGGCCAGGCCGCCAAGAATCCGCAGCGCCACCGCTATTTCAAAGGTGGGCGCGAGCGCGATGCCCAAGCCGTCCAACGCGAACAGGAACAGGGCGATCAGCAGGAGTCGACGCCGTCCGATGCGGTCTGACAGATGTCCGAAGACGGGCGCGGCGAGCGCATACGCAAGGGCATAGCTGGAGACCAGCCAGGTGATCTGGCCGGAATCGACGCCGAAGGCGCGACCGAGCGGGTCCAGCATCGCCGAGAGCATGAACTCGCTCGCGCCGACGAAGAACACCGACATGGAAAGCATGGACAACAACGGGCCGTTGTTGCCCGCAAGAGCAATCGTTTTGGAATGGGGCATGCCTTTCCTCGTGTAAACACACGTGTGGGGAAGGGGGGAAGCGTGGAGAGATCAATGCCGCCAGGGAGGCGGCGCGTCACCGGGACGGTGGCGGGGAATGACGGAGTGCGCTTGGCAGGGGTGGCCGCAAGGACCGGAGAGCATCAGGGCCGGCGGCGCGCCGGATCAGATGCGCCATGATAGGTGCTTGCGGCGGGCTTTTCAAGCCGCGCCGCCTGTGCGTCACTCGCCCGTATCGCCGGCGCCCGACGCCGCCGCCCGATGCGAGCGCGTGGCGGTCGCGTAGCGGTTTCGGCCGGCGGCCTTGGCCCTGTACAGCGCCTTGTCCGCTTCCTGCAGCAGCCGGCTCAAGGTGTCGCCATCGTCCGGAAAGACCGCGATGCCGATGGATCCGCTCAGATCCACGAGCACGCCGGGGTAGGGGGCGGCAAGCGCCGCGTTCAGGTTCCTGGCGACCTGTTCGGCGGCATCCTGGCCGCCGGCGTCCAGCAGCACCACGAATTCGTCTCCGCCAAAGCGCGACAGCACGTCCGAGCCGCGCAGCGCGCCGCTCATGCGCTCGGCCGCGATCTTCAGGATCCGGTCGCCGGTGCCGTGGCCATAGGTATCGTTGACGCTCTTGAAGCGGTCCAGGTCGATCGCCAGGATGGCGACGGAACGCGAGGTGCGCGCCGCCGCCGCCAGCGCGTGGGACGCCAGTTCCGTGAAGAGCACGCGGTTGCACAGCGAGGTCAGCGGGTCATGGTAGGCGAGCCTTTGCGTATCGGACAGCATCTGGCCGGCGTGGCGCAATGCGCTGCCCAGCAGGGCGGTTTCGCGATACCGGGTGGGCG
>NZ_JAGTJY010000268.1:0-5661 GCF_018195695.1 Achromobacter sp. Marseille-Q0513
CCCACATGCGCGGGTTGCGTCCGGGCGCGAAGCATCCAGGAAGTACGCATCCACGCAGGCGTCCAATCGCGGCGCCACGGTTTGCGCCTCGCCAAAGGCCAGCGTCAGCGTGACGGCCCCGCCGTCGAACTCGAGCCGGTGCAAGCCTGGCAGCGGCAGCGGCCATTGAGCCGCCAGCTCTTGCGCCAGGCCGACCAACGCCTCGGGCGCGTGGCGCGCCAGCAGCGCGGCCAGATCCGCCGGGGCAAAGGGATGGCCCTCGACCGCCAACACGTGCAGCGCCGCGCTGCGCGCCGGGTCGTCGCGCCATGCCCGCCACAGCGCCAGGAAATTCAGGCCCAGCCCGAACCCGGTCTCGCAGACCGTGAAAGCATCCCTGCCGCGCCAGCGTTCCGGCAGGCCATTGCCCCGCAGGAACACATGCTCGGCCTGGCCCAACGCCCCCGCCGGCGAATGGTAGACGTCGCCATAGGCCGGACTGTAGAGCCGGCCTTCGGCATCGAGGGCAACCGTCGCCGGCGCCAGGGGAACATAAGACGAAGACATGAGGGACCAGGATTCCTGCAGATTCGGGAATGACGCGAATTATCGGACGACGCGACGGTCCTGCGCAGCCCGGCCACGCGGCGCCGACGTTGGATGCACGCCACGGGCGGCGCGGTTTTGGGGCCGGACGCAACAAGGCTGACGCATGCGGGGCGTACACTGGCCGCATGGATACCTACGATCAGCCCCGCTCGATGGGTTCGCCCATAGACCTGTGCGCCACGATCGACGCGGCGGTCACCGCCGCGCACGCCGGCGCCGCCATCCTGCAATCCTACGCGCATCACCGCGCCGATCTCGTGATCGATCGCAAGGCGCGCAACGATCTGGTCTCGCAGGCCGACCGCGAAGCCGAAGCCGCCATTATCCAGGAGCTGCGCGCGCGCACGCCGCAGTTCGGCATCGTGGCCGAGGAAACCGGCGGACAGGCCCAAGGCAGCGCCACCTGGTACATCGACCCGCTGGACGGCACCACCAATTTCCTGCACGACATCCCCCACTACGCGGTTTCCATCGCATTGATCGCGCATGCCGGCGCATCGGTGTCTGCCGGCCAGCCGCTGGCCGAGGACACGCCGGTGGTTGGCGTGGTCTACGACCCCTGCCGCGAAGAGCTGTTCACCGCCGTCTACGGCCTGGGCGCATGGCTCAATGGCCGGCGCATCTCATGCTCGCGCACGCAGACGCTGGAGGACGCGGTGCTGGCCACCGGCTTCCCTTTCCGCGACTTTTCCTTCGCCGGGCAATACATGCCCATGCTGCATGACGCGATCAACCGCGCGCGCGGCGTGCGCCGCATGGGCGCTGCCGCGCTGGACCTGGCCTGGACGGCCTGCGGCCGCTATGACGGCTACTGGGAAATGGGGCTGGCGCCCTGGGATGTGGCCGCCGGCACGCTGCTGGTGCGTGAATCCGGCGGCATCTGCTCAGACATGCACAAGCGCGACTCCTGGCCGATCGGCGGCCGGGTCGTGGCGGGCAACGCCGCCATCGGCCAGGCCCTGCACGAAATGATCGCCCCGCACCTGGACAAGCAAGACTGAACCCGCGCCCGGCTCAGGCCACGGGCCTGGCCGCCGCCTCGACGTCGGGCCGCAGCTCGCGGCGCAGGATCTTGCCCACGTTGCTCTTGGGCAGCTCATCGCGGAACTCCACGTAGCGCGGACGCTTGTAACCCGTGAGCTTGTCCTTGCACCACTGCTGGACCTGCTCCTCGGTCAGCGACGGATCCTTCTTCACCACGAACACCTTCACCGCCTCGCCCGAGTGTTCGTCCGGCACGCCGATGGCCGCGCATTCCAGCACGCCCGGATGCTGAGCCACGGCGGCCTCGACTTCATTCGGATAGACCTTGAAGCCGGACACGGCGATCATGTCCTTCTTGCGGTCGACGATGCGCGTGTAGCCCTGCTCGTCCATGATGCCGATGTCGCCGGTGCGGAAGTAACCGTCGGCGGTCATGGACTGGCGCGTCTCTTCGGGCTTGCGCCAGTAGCCCAGCATGACCTGCGGCCCGCGGATGCCGACCTCGCCGCGCTCGCCCAGTGGCACCTCGTTGCCCGCGTCGTCCAGGATCGCCACGTCGGTGGACGGCAGCGGCAGGCCGATGGAACCGGAATAGGCGGTGGCGTCGGTCGGATTCACCGTGGCCACCGGCGAGGTCTCGGACAGGCCGTAGCCTTCGATCAGGGGCCGTCCGGTGATCTTCAGCCAGCGCTCGGCCACCGCCTGCTGCACCGCCATGCCGCCGCCCAGCGTCAGCCGCAGCACGGAGAAATCCAGCTTGGCGAAGTCCTCGTTGTGCGCCAGCGCGTTAAACAGCGTATTGACGCCGGGGAACAGATTGATGGGCACCTTGCGCCAGGCATTGATCAGCGAAGGCTGGTCGCGCGGATTGATGATGAGCACGTTGCGCATGCCCGCATGCAGCCCGTAAAGGCCGCAAACCGTCATCGCGAACACGTGATACAGCGGCAGCGCGCTCAGGATGGTGAGCTGGCGATCCGCCAGGTCGTGGATCACGGGCTGGGCCACGGCCTCGGTCTGCAACACATTGGCGGTCAGGTTGCGATGCGACAGCATGGCGCCCTTGGGCACGCCGGTGGTGCCGCCGGTGTATTGCAACACGGCCACGTCGTCCATCGACAGCGCCGGAGGCGTGAACGGCCGCCGCGCGCCGTCGGCCAGGACCGCCGGCAGCATGCGCGCGCCGTCGATCTGCCAGGCCGGCACGATCTTCTTGATATGGCGCGCCACGAAGTTGACCAGCGGCGCCTTGAGCCCGCCCAGCAGGTCGCCGGGACCGGTCACGACGATGTGCTTGAGCTCGCCGCGGGTGCGCACGTTCTGCAAGGTACGCGCGAAGTTTTCCAGGATCACGATGACCGCGGCGCCGCTGTCCAGCAGTTGGCGCTGCAGCTCTTCGGCCGTGTACAGCGGGTTGACGTTGACCACGATATGGCCGGCCCGCAGCGCGCCCAG
This sequence comes from Achromobacter sp. Marseille-Q0513, assembly GCF_018195695.1. Classification (NCBI taxonomy): domain Bacteria; kingdom Pseudomonadati; phylum Pseudomonadota; class Betaproteobacteria; order Burkholderiales; family Alcaligenaceae; genus Achromobacter; species Achromobacter sp. Marseille-Q0513. The sequence goes on from NZ_JAGTJY010000268.1 coordinate 3,028, forward strand.
CATGCTGACCAGGTAGGCCGGCACATTGGGCATCATCAGCGCGACGCGCGACCCTTTGGGCAGGTTCAACGACTGCAGCCACGCGGCGAAGGCGCGGGCATGCGCGTCGAGCTGGGCGTAGGTGATGTCGGTGCCCATCGCCGTGCAGGCGGTGCGGGCCGCATGGCGCTGACACGCCCGGTCCAGCAAATCGACCAGCGAGGCATAGCCCTCGGTGGAAATCTCTTGGGGAACACCTTGCGGATAGTGCGCGAGCCACGGACGAGCCATAGTGTTTGCCTCCATTAATTCGATTTTCGAATGATGATACCCTTGTTGCGTTCTCTTTCGTCCCCCGAATTTTCCCCATGAAACTGCTCGAACCCATCGTCGCCTGGCACAACGATATCGCCGGCATCCGGCGCGACATCCACGCGCATCCCGAACTGGCTTTTGAAGAGTTCCGCACCGCCGACGTCGTCGCGGCCAAGCTCGAGGAATGGGGCATCGAGATCGATCGCGGCCTGGGCGGCACCGGCGTGGTCGGCATCATCCGCGGCAAGCTCCCCGGCGAGCGCGCGGTTGGCCTGCGCGCCGACATGGACGCGCTGCCCATGCAGGAAGCGAACACCTTCGCCCACGCCAGCCAGCACGAAGGCAAGATGCACGCCTGCGGCCACGACGGTCACACGGCCATGCTGCTGGCCGCGGCCCGCTACCTGTCGCAGCACCGCGATTTCGCCGGCACGGTCTACGTGATCTTCCAGCCGGCCGAGGAAGGCGGCGGCGGCGCCAAGCGCATGATCGACGACGGCCTGTTCACGCGCTTCCCGATGGAAGCCGTGTTCGGCATGCACAACTGGCCCGGCATGCCGCCCGGCAAGTTCGGCCTGACGCCCGGCCCCATCATGGCGTCCAGCAACGAGTTCTCGATCGTCATCAAGGGCAAGGGCACGCACGCCGGCATGCCCAACCTGGGCGTCGACCCGGTCATGGCGGCGGTGCAGATGGCGCAATCGCTGCAGACCATCATCACGCGCAACCGCAATCCGCTCGACGCCGCGGTGCTGAGCATCACCCAGATCCACGCCGGCAGCGCCGACAACGTGGTGCCCAACCACGCCGAGCTGCGCGGCACGGTACGCACCTTCACGCTGGACGTGCTGGATCTGATCGAACGCCGTATGGAAGAGATCGCCCGCCACACCTGCGCGGCGATGGGCTGCGAAGTGGAGTTCAAGTTCCAGCGCAACTACCCGCCCACCATCAACCATCCCGACGAAGCCGCCTTCTGCGCCGAGGTGCTGCGCGGCATCGTCGGCGAGGACATGGTCGACGACCACGTCCAACCCACCATGGGCGCCGAGGACTTCGCCTTCATGCTGCAGGAACTGCCCGGCTGCTACGTCTGGATCGGCAACGGCATGGGCGAGCATCGCGCCCACGGCCACGGACTGGGGCCGTGCATGCTGCACAACGGCAGCTACGACTTCAACGACGAACTGCTGCCGCTGGGCGGCACATATTGGGTCCAGCTGGCGCTGCAGCGCCTGGCCAAGCCCCAGGCCTGAACCCAGGCCATCCGGCGGCCCGGCTCAGGCCGGGCCACTGACGCCGCGCGCGGCACGCAATCCTAGGCGCCATCCGCCGGCCCGACCGCCATGCACATCGCCAGGAAACGGCCGGCGGCGCGGGCCGCAGCATCCGCGTGCGGCACCAGGATGCTCAGCGTGCGCGTCAGCGGCCGGGGCAGCAGCCGCAACGCGGCCAGCGCGCCGTCCTCGTGCCGCATCGACATCCCCGACACGAAGCCCACGCCCAGGCCGGCGCGCACCGCCTGCTTCACCCCCTCCACGCCCGCCAGTTCCAGCCCCACCGACGGCGCCAGGCCGGCATCGGCGAAGGCGCGCTCTACCAGCCGCCGCACCCCCGAACCGGGCTCGCGCATGACCAGCGGCGACGCGGCCAGATCGCGCAGCGTCACGGCGCCCTTGCCCGACAGCGCATGGTCGGCGCGCACGATGGCCACCACTTCATCCTGGCGCCAGGCATGCACGGCCGTGTCGGCCGGCAGCCCCGCGGGCACGTCGCCTTCGATGAAGGCCAGGTCCAGGACGGGCAACCGTTCGACGATCTCGCGCGTGTTGCCATCCGACAGGTGCAGGCTCACGGCCGGAAAGGCCTGCCGGAACTCGGCCACCAACCTGGGCAGCAGATAGCTGGCCGGCGTGGTGCTGGCGCCCAGGCGCAGCACGCCCGTCTCCAGCCCGCGCCAGGATTCGCGCACGGCCTGCGCCTGCCGGTACACCTGCCGCAGTTGCCGGGCCTGCTCGGCCAGCCGCTCGCCGGCCTCGGTCAGCGCGATGCCATGGCCGCTGCGGCGGTATAGCGGCTCGCCGAACCATTCCTGCAGCATGCGCAGCTGGCCCGACACCGCCGGCTGCGACAGGTGCAGCGTCTGCGCGGCGCGACTGATGTTGCCGGTGTCGGCCACACAGGCGAAGGTGAGCAGTTGATCTGGCGTCATGGCGGTAGCGCAGGCAGAGATATCAGAACTACTGATATTAAATATTCAAAATAAAGATTTTTCAAATAACGCTGGTAAATTTAATATTCCAGCCAGTTATTTAGATATTCCAGAAGGCCCACCATGAG
>NZ_JAGTJY010000269.1:0-5621 GCF_018195695.1 Achromobacter sp. Marseille-Q0513
GGCGCTGCCGACGCGGTCGCGGGGATGTGCCGCCAACGCCCGCGCAGCAATCTGGTACAAGACCGCCCTCTCCTCCCGCCGATAGACTGGCCGCGTTTTCCTTGTCTGGAACCGGAGTGATTCTATGTGGGCTGGAACCCTGTACGCCCTGGCCGCCGGCCTGATGTGGGGGCTGGTGTTCGTGGGCCCGCTGCTGCTGCCCGAGTATCCGGCGGCCTTGCAATCGGTGGCCCGCTACCTGGCCTTCGGCCTGATCGCGCTGCCACTGGCCTGGCTGGACCGGCGCGCGCTGCGCCAGCTGGGCCGCGCCGACTGGATCGAGGCGCTGAAGCTGGCCGCCATCGGCAACCTGCTGTACTACCTGTGCCTGGCCAGCGCCATCCAGCGCGCCGGCGGGCCGGTGCCCACCATGATCATCGGCACGCTGCCGGTCGTGATCGCCGTCAGCGCCCACCTGCGCAACGCGCGCCGTGACGGGCGGCTGCCCTGGAAGCGGCTGGCGCCGTCGCTGGCGCTGATCGCGCTGGGCATCGCCTGCGTCAACCAGGTCGAGCTGCAGGCGCTGCGCCAGGATCCGGACGCCGACCTGGGCCGTTACGCGCTGGGCGCGCTGCTGGCGCTGGCCGCCGTGGCCTGCTGGACCTGGTATCCGCTGCGCAACGCCGACTGGCTGCGCGCCCATCCCGACCGCAGCCCGCGCACCTGGGCCACCGCCCAGGGCGTGGCCACGCTGCCGCTGGCCCTGGCCGGCTACGCGCTGCTGTGGACCGGCATGGCGGCGACCGGCAACGCCTTTCCCATGCCGCTGGGTCCGCGCCCCGAAGTGTTCCTGGCGCTGATGGCCGCCATCGGCCTGTTCGCATCGTGGCTGGGCACGCTGTGCTGGAACGAGGCCAGCCAGCGCCTGCCGACCGCGCTGGTCGGGCAGTTGATCGTGTTCGAGACGCTGGCGGCGCTGGCCTATGCCTACATGCTGCGCGGCCAGATGCCGCAGCCGCTGACCTTGATCGGCATCGGCTGCCTGATCGTGGGCGTGTTGCGCGCCGTGCGCGTCAAGCCCGAGCCGGTGGCGGCGCAGGCCTAGCCGGAACCTCTCTTGCAGACTAGGCGTAAGCCAGGTTGGGATTCTCGGCCAGGCGCTGGCCGATCGCAGCGCAGGCGCGCAGCAGCGGCGCCACGTAGCTGGCCTGGATGTCTGGCTTCTGCCGGAACGCCAGCGTGCTGACGCTGACGGCGGCCACCGGACGGCCGCCGGCATCGCGCACCGCCGCGCCGAAGCAATGGATGTCCTGCTCGTTCTCCTGCGCGTCCGTGGACCAGCCGCAGGCGCGCACGTCCAGCAGTTGCTTGCGCAAGGCGTGGGCGTCGGCGATGGTCTGCGGCGTCTGCCGCTCGTAGCCGATCTGGCCCAGCAGCGGCTCGGCCGCGTCGGGCGCCAGCGCCGCCAGGTAGGCCTTGCCCACGGCGGTGGAATGCAGGCACACGCTGGTGCCGATGCGCGAGGCCATCTGCACCGCGCTGGGGCTTTCCAGTTTTTCGATATAGACCATGCACAGGCCCGAGGGCACGGCCAGGTGCACGGTTTCGCCGGTTTCGTCGCGCAGCGCGCGCAGGGCGTCGCGCGCGGCCGTGCGCAGGCCCGAGCGGCTCCAACTGCGACTGGCCAGTTGCACCAGGCGATGGCCCAGCGTCCAGCTGCGGGTCGCGCCGATCTCCACCAGCAGCCGCTCGGCCGTCAGCGCCGCCACGATCCGGTGCACGGTGGGACGCGGAAAGCCGGTGGCCTTGGCGATCTCGGCGATGCCCACGGGCTCGGGATTGTCCGCCACCCATTGCAGCACGCGCATGAACTTGGAAAACGCGGCGGTGCCCGCGACGCCATTGTCGGCGGTGTTGGAAGCGGAAGCGGGCGTGGCGGAAGACATGCGAGGAACCTGTGTATCCGGGCGCGGCTGCGGCCGCGCGGATAAAGAAAGCGGACGGAAAGGCGGGACAGCATAACCCGCCGCCCCCGTCCTCGCGGCCTTGCTGCCTGTCGAGGCTGAAAGCGACGCTAGGCCACCATGTATCCCCCGTCCACCGGCAGCACCACGCCCGTCATGAAGCCCGCCGCCGGCGTGCACAGGAATACCGCCGCCCGCGCCACGTCCTCGGGATTGCCCCAGCGCGCCAGCGGCGTGCGCGCCAGGATGGGTCCTGCACGTGCCGGGTCGTCCTGCAGCGCCTGGGTCAGCGGCGTGGCGATCCAGCCGGGCGCCACCGCGTTGACGCGGATGCCGTCCGGCGCGTAGGCGATCGCCAGCGACTTGGTCAGCTGCCCCACGCCGCCCTTGCTGGCGGCGTAGCCGGGCACCAGTCCGCCGCCGAAGAACGTCAGCATCGACGCCGTGTTGACGATGCAGCCGCGCGCCGCCTTCAGCGCGGGCCGCGCGGCGGCGCAGACCCGCATGGTGCCGGTCAGGTTCACGTCCAGCACCTGCTGGAACACGTCCGGGTCGTGCTCCTGGCCGCGCTTGATGATGCCGGCGCAGTTGAACAGGATGTCGAGCCGGTCGAAATCGGCCAGCGCCTCGTCCACCTCCCGCTGGCGCGTGACGTCGGCCTGGCGCGTGCGCACCGAGGCGTCCAGCGTGCCGTCGCCCGGCCCCAGGCCCAGCGCCACCACCCGGGCGCCCATCGCCGCCAGCTGGTTGGCGATGGCCGCGCCGATGCCCTGGGTGGCGCCGGCCACCAGTGCCGTCCTGCCCGCGAAAATGTCCTGCCGATACGTGATGTCCATCGCTTGCATGCGTTCCTCTTGCCGGACTCAGTTCTTCATGGGCAGCGTCTTCACCAGTTCGGTGAAGACGGCCGCGTCACGCGTCATGTTGTCGCGAAAGCCCTTGTCGTCAGCATAGGAAAAGCCCAGGTACTGCTTCTCCAGCACCTCGCGGAAGGCCGGTTCATCGATCGCCTTGCGCGACTCGGCCTTGAGATAGGCCAGGACTTCCGGCGGCAGGTTCTTCGGCCCGGCGATGCCGCGCCAGGTGCCCAGGCTCAGGTCTATGCCCATTTCCTTGAACGTGGGCACCTTGTCGAAGTTCTTCACGCGCTGGTCCGCCATCACGCCCAGCATCTTCAGCTTGCCGGCGAGCACGTATTGCGCCACCTCGGCCGGGCTGACGGCCACCGCGTCCACGTGCTTGCCCAGCAAGGCCTGCACGGCCGGGCTGGCGCCCTGGAACGGGATGTGGTTGAACTCGATGCCGGTCTTTTCCCCAAGCGCCGCCGCCGCGAAGTGCCAGATCGAGCCGTTGCCGGCATTGCCCACCGACACCTTGCCCGCCGTCTTCTTGGCGTCGACCAGGAACTCCTGCAGCGTGTTCCAGGGCGCGTCCGCGTGCACGGTGATGGCGGCCGGGTCGGCGTTGAACTGGATGATGGGCTGGATGTCGTCCTGGTTGAACTTCGCCAGCCCCATGGGCTTGAGCGTGACCAGCTCCACCGTCACCACCGCCAGCTTGTAGCCGTCGGGCTTGGCGTTGATCATCTCGGTCCAGCCGATGGCGCCGCTGGCGCCGGGCTTGTTCAGCACCACGATGCTGCGCGGAATGTGCGTGCGGGCCGCCTCGGCGAAGGCGCGTGCCACGCCGTCGGTGCCGCCGCCGGGCTGGAACGGCACGATCAGCTCGATCTGGCGGCCGGGAAAATCCGCCGCCACGGCCGGCCCGCCGAACAACGCCAGCGCGGCCATCGCCGCCGCGCCGCGCGCCAGGACGCGGCGCCGCATATTGTGCTCACTCATCTTGTCTCCCTTGCTCTTTGGTCTTGTGCTGTGGTGATGCGCGGCGCGGATCCGGATGAAGGATGGCCGGACGGCCGCGCGGGCGGCGCCTGCAATGCAGCGGCTGGCGTGCGGCGCCACGGCGCCAGCCGGACTGGATCAGCGGATGAACTGGTCGGCGTAGCCGGCGCCCAGGCCGACCGCCTCGAAGTGCTTGCGGCACATGTCGATCTTGGTGAACACGTCCTCGAAGCCCATGCCCTTGCCCCAGGGATCCGTGTAGTACATGACGCCGTTGACCTGGAAGTACGTGATCATTTCCTCGACGTCCTCGGGCACGTACAGCGTGTGGGTCTCGCCGGGCGGCTCGAACACATAGCTGCCTTCCACGGCCTCCCAGTCGTGTTCCAGGTAGCGCCAGCGTCCCTTGAGCACGAAGCCGTGCACCGCCTGCGGATGGCGGTGGCGGCTCAGCACGCCGGACTTGCGGACCCTGAGCAGGTTCATCCAGTAGCCCTGGCTGGCGTTCAGGCACAGCGGCCGGAACCACACGTTCTCGGCCTGCGGCACCCACAGGCGCTCGTCCTGCGGGATGGCGTGAGGCACCACGATCTCCGGCAGCGCGTCCGGCGGATTCGGGTACTGGTAAGGCATCAAGGGGGTCTGGTCGGGTGTCTCTACAGGCATGTTTTTATCCATATTATGGACAACAATTCACAATATGGATAATTGTAGGCAGCCCAAGCCACGCGGGAATTGATGAAAACCCGTAGCGGCTACAAGCGCGCCGCTTGCGACGCGCGCCGCCCCAGGCGGCGCAGCCCCCAGGCGATCAGCAGGCCGCCCGCGCCGGCCGCGACCACCACCCAGGCGGCGCTGGGCCAGCCGTGGCGATCGATCACGGCGCCCACCGTGACAGGCCCGATCACCTGGCCCAGGTTGCTGCCCTGCATGACCAGGCCGACCGAGGCCGCCGCCAGCGCCGGCCTGGGCGCCAGCAGCGGCGCCGAGCCCAGCAGCGTGGCGGGGATCAGGCCGCCAACGGCTGAAAACGCCACGCACAGCAGGAAGATCGTCATGGCCGGCGCGCCCGAGCGGAAGATCAGCAAGGCGATCAGGGCCATCGATGCGCAGGCGATCGCGATCAGCGTCGAACGCCGCCAGCCGCGCGCCAGCAGCATGCCCGCCCCCAGGTTGCCGATGACGTTGGCGGCGGTGGCGATGGCGCTGTACAGGCCGGCCTGGGCCAGCGACAGTCCCAGCCGCTCCATCAGCAGCACCGGCAGGAAGCTGAACAGCGCGAAGAACATCAGGCTGTACAGCATGAAGGTCAGCGACAGCAGCACCGGGCCGGCCGTGCCCAGCGTGTCGATCGTGTCCTGCCGCAGGCCGCGCCAGGACAGGCTGGCGCCGGTGGCGGACGGCGGCGCCAGCAGCGCCACGCAGGCCAGCGCCAGCAGCGCCGCCGCGCCCGCGCACCACCAGTACGCATGCCAGTCCGCGAAGGCCTGCGAGGCCAGCATGGCGACGGCCATGCCCGCCGGCATGTAGCAGCTCCACAGCGCGAAAGCCAGGTCGCGCCGCGCCGGCGTCACCAGCCGCTGCAAGGCCGCCGGACCCGCCACGGTGATCATCAGGAAACCCAGCCCTTCGAGCACGCGCGAGGCCAGCAGCGCCCCGTAGCCCGGCGCCGCCGCGCCCGCGGCCGTGCCCAGCGCGGTGGCCGCCAGCCCCAGCAGCAGCATGCGGCGCGCGCCGAAGCGCGCGATCACGCCGCCGGCCGCGATGCCGCCGACCATGCCCAGCACCGAGAACACCGCCGTCAGCGAACCGACGGCGGCCAGGTCCAGCCCCATGT
>NZ_JAGTJY010000026.1:0-47500 GCF_018195695.1 Achromobacter sp. Marseille-Q0513
CTGTTCGTCGGCCTGATGGCCGCCGCCGTGATGCAGCTGGCGGACCTGCCCGCCATCCGCCAGATGGGTTTCTCGCCGCTGGTGGTCGGCATCGTCTGCGGCATGCTCTATGGCAACTTCCTGCGCGGCACCATGCCGGCGGACTGGGGCGTGGGCGTCAACTTCACCGCCCGCCGGCTGCTGCGCATCGCCGTGGCCTTCTATGGCCTGAACATCAGCATCCAGCAGATCGTGGCCGTGGGCCTGCCCGGCCTGGCGGTCTCCGTGGCCGTGGTGCTGGGCACGCTGCTGATCGGTACCGTGGTCGGCCAGCGCCTGCTGGGCCTGGACCGCGACACCGCCATGCTGACCTCGGCCGGCAGCGCCATCTGCGGCGCGGCCGCCGTGCTGGCCTTCGAGCCCACCCTGCGCTCGGCGCCCCACAAGAGCGCGGTGGCCGTCGCCACGGTGGTGCTGTTCGGCACGCTGTCCATGTTCCTGTACCCGGTGCTCTACCACGCCGGCTGGCTCAACCTGGACACCCAGGCGCTGGGCATCTACATCGGCGGCACCATCCACGAGGTCGCCCAGGTGGTGGGCGCGGCCAGCAACGTGGACCCGGCCACGACGGAAGTCGCCACCATCGTCAAGATGACCCGCGTGGCCCTGCTGGTGCCGGTGCTGCTGGTGCTCGGCATGTACCTGCGCAACGCCGCCAGCCATGCCGGCGGCCAGGGCAAGGGCGCCAAGCTGCCCATCCCCTGGTTCGCCATCGGTTTCCTGGCGCTGGCCATCATCAATTCGCTGAACATCCTGCCGGCGGACGCCGTGGCCGCGCTGCGCCGCCTGGACGTATTCGCGCTGACCATGGCCATGACGGCGCTGGGCATCGAAACCCGCTTCGCGCAGATCAAGAAGGCCGGCCCCCGCGTCATGGCCCTGGGCCTGATCCTGTACGTCTGGCTGCTGGTCGGCGGCTACGGCATCGTCAAGCTGGCGTCCTGAGCCGGACCCGGCCCGCAACGACCGCGGCGCGCGCGCCGCGGTCTTGTTTTTCCTGCATAATCGGCTGGTTTCCAGGCATTGGAGCCAGCCGCATGTCCTCCAGCACCCCCACCCCCTTCACCACCCTGCCCGCCAATCGCGACGCCGTGCTGCGCGTCATGCCGATGCCGGCGGACGCCAACATCCACGGGGACGTGTTCGGCGGCTGGATCATGTCGCAAGTGGACATCGCCGGTTCGATCCCGGCGGCGCGCCGCGCCGCGGGCCGCGTGGCCACGGTGGCGGTCAACGCCTTCCAGTTCAAGGAGCCCGTGTTCGTGGGCGACCTGCTCAGCTTCTACGCCGCCATCGTCAAGACCGGCAACACCTCGATCACGGTGTCCGTCGAAGTCTATGCCGAGCGCCAGCGTCTGGACGCCGAAGTCGTCAAGGTCACCGAGGCCGTCCTGACCTACGTCGCCACCGACGAAGCCCGCCGCAGCCGTCCTCTACCCAAACTTTGAGCCGTAACGCATGACGCAATCCGCCGCCGCGCACAAGCTGCCCGCGACGCCCCGCCGCCTCGACCCGGAAGACGCCCAGCACGCACTGGCCGAAGTGCAGGAACGCCTGCGTCGCCAGCAGCTGGTCGCCGACCTGGTGCATCGTCAGGAAGAAGGCGACGCCAAGGCCAACCTGGTCGAGGACCTGGTTCACCGGCAGCACGAAGCCGAGCTCAAGACCCTGCTGGACGGCCTGCATCCGGCCGACATCGCCTTCATCCTCGAATCGCTGCCCAAGGACGAGCGGCAGACGATCTGGAAGCTGGTCAGCCCCGAACACGACGCCGACGTGCTGCTCGAGGTCGAGGACTGGGTACGCGAATCGCTGATCGAGGCGATGGACCGCCAGGACCTGGTGGCGGCGACCGGCAACATGGACGCCGACGAGCTGGCCGACCTGGCGCCGGACCTGCCGCCCGACGTGGTGGCGGAAGTCCAGAAGGGCCTGACCGAGGAAGAGCGGGCGCAGTTGCTGGAAGCCATGGGCTATCCGGAAGACAGCGTGGGCGCCATCATGGACTTCGAGATGGTCCGGGTGCGCGAGGACGTGACGCTGGAGGTGGTGCTGCGCTACCTGCGCCGCCTGCACGAGCTGCCCGACCATACCGACCAGATCTTCGTGGTCGACCGCCAGGACAAGCTGCAGGGCATCCTGCCGCTGTCGCGCCTGCTCGTCAGCGAGCCGGAAACCGAGGTGCGGGCGGTCATGAATTCCGACTTCCTGACGCTCAATCCGCTGGATTCGGACGCCGACGCGGCCGGCGCCTTCGAGCGCTATGACCTGGTCTCGGCCCCCGTGATGGACGACCAGGGCCGACTGATCGGCCGCGTCACCATCGCCGACGTGGTGGACGTGATGCGCGAAGACTCGCAGGAGCAGGCGCTGTCGCGCGCCGGCCTGCAGGAAGAAGACATCTTCGCCCCCGTGTCCACCGCGCTGCGCAACCGCGCGCCCTGGCTGCTGTTCAATCTCTGTACCGCCGCCACGGCCTCGTTCGTGGCGTCGCAGTTCGAGGGCACGGTCAGCCAGATCGTGATCCTGGCCTTCCTGATGTCCATCGTCGCCGGCATCGGCGGCAATTCCGGCAACCAGACCATGACCCTGATCATCCGGGCGCTGGCGATGGGCCGGATCACCGGACGCAACCTCTGGCAGCTGGTCAAGCGCGAGCTGTTCGTCACGCTGATGGTGGGGCTGTGCGGCAGCCTGGTCGCGGCGCTGTTCGCCTGGGCGATCTCGCACTCCATCGCCATCGCCCTGGTGATGATGGCCGCAATGATCTGCAACATGCTGGTCGGCGCCTCGGTCGGCGTGCTGGTGCCCATGGTGCGCGCGCGCTTCGGCAAGGATCCCGCCATGGGCTCGTCGGTGCTGCTGACCTTCGCCACCGATTCCCTGGGTTTCTTCATTTTCCTGGGCTTGGCGACACTCTTCCTGCTGTAGCAGCGGCCCCACAGATTCGGCTGAAAAGGGCTGCGCTGCACACTTGTTGACCAATCTTGACAGAAAACCGACAGGGAAAACCCTAGCCCATCAAGTACAGTAATAGGCTTGTCATCTCTTCTGCCTATTCCTGCCATGATCGCCAGACTCCGGACTGCCCTGCTCGGCCTGGTGCTCTCGGTTTTCACCGTCAGCGCCCAGGCTTGCGACAACCTGCCCTCCTGGGCGCAATCGGCCTGTACCCGGCTGGACCAGATCTGGTCCGAGGGCAACAACGATCTCTATATCAGCGGCTATTCCTGGCACAACCGCTCCATGTACAGCGCGGAAAAGATCCGCAGCTTCAATGAGCGCGCCTGGGGCGGCGGCTACGGCCGCAGTATCTACGACGAGGACGGCGACTGGCAAGGCCTGTATGGCATGGCCTTCCTGGACTCGCACAGCAAGGTCCAGCCGATCGCTGGCTACGGCTTCCTGAAGATCGGCCGGGTCAGCGAGAATTTCCGCCTGGGCGCCGGCTACACGGTGTTCCTGACCGCGCGCCAGGACATCATGCACTACATCCCCTTCCCCGGCGTGCTGCCGCTGGTCTCGGCCGGCTACAAGGACGCCATGCTCTACGCCACCTACATCCCCGGGGGCAAGGGCAACGGCAACGTGCTGTTCATGTTCGGCCGCTGGTCGTTCTGACGGCCAGCCCCGGTTTCAGCAGGGCTGCCCCAGGCGCCGCACCAGCTCGCCCAGGCGCATATCGTCGATGCCGTGAGCGCGCAACGCACGCTCGGTTTCGATCACATAGTCCAGGCACGGGCCGGAATGGCCCACCGCGTTGCGCACCGAAGCGAGCAGCCGGTCATCGCTGACGTCGGCCGCGTATTCCTGGCAGGCGCGGTTGAGCAGGAACACCAGCCCGCGCACGGGCGCTTCCTTGGTATGGCAGGTCAGCCAGCGCGGGCAGTAAGCGCCGGTCACCATCTCGCGACGCCAAAGCGTGTCGAATACCGTCCGCACGTCACTGGCGGCGATCTGGAAGGCGACGCCACGGCAACAGCCGCCGCGGTCCAGGCCGAACACCAGGCCGGGATTGTCCGGCGAGCCGCGATGGTCGTGCGACCACAGGCACAGGGAACGGTGATAGCCACGCACCGTCGCAAGCCGCCGCTCGCGCCAGGCGAAGCCGGGATGCCAGATCAGGGAGCCATAGGCGAATACCCAGAGATCGTCGCTGCCGTTCCAGCCGGTCAGAAGATCGTCCACCGACGCCGCGCGTCGGGCCGGGGATTGCTGCGACTGAGCCAGACCGGCGCAATCGCCGGCGGCGGGTACTGCCAAAGCCATGAGGACCCTTTGATATCCCGATTCATTCCCATGCGGGGAATGGGCGATATCCTACGCCGGCGCGCGCGCAAAAGCATTGCGAGATAGGGCTTAAGCAACGCACCGAAAGAAATTTGCGTTTCGCGGACAGGGCCGGAAAGGGAAAAAAATTGCGCGGACGGATTCCTCGCCCTTTTCGGGCGCGAAATCGGCGCTCAGACCGCGTCCAGCGGCAGCTCGGTGGTGCTCTTGATGACTTCCATCGAGAAGCTGGCGCTCACGTCCAGCAGGTCCACCGCTTCGATCAGGCGGCGGTAGAAGCGGTCGTAGGCGGCCATGTCCTCGACCACGACCTTGAGCAGGTAGTCGATATCGCCGGCCATGCGATGGAACTCGACCACATTGGGCAGCGCCATCACCGCGTTGATCAGGCTCTGCGTCCACTTGGCGTTGTGCTGGCTGGTCTTGATGGACACGAACACGGTCAGGTTCAGGCCCAGCGCCTTCGGGTCCAGCAGGATCGCGTTGCGCGCGATGACGCCATCGTCCTTGAGCTTCTGGATGCGCCGCCAGCACGGCGTGACGGACAGGTTCACCTGCTCGGCGATCTCGGCCACGGAACAGGTCGCGTCCTTTTGCAGCAGCGCGAGAATCTTGATGTCGGTCTGGTCCATGCCCTTTCCTCGACTTTCCAACGATCCGGCGGGCCTGGTCATGACGCGTAGCGCTCCGCCGTCAGGCCTTCCATGTCCACCTCCGGCGGCCGGCCGGCCACGATATCGGCCACAATCTTGCCCGTTCCGCATGCCTGCGTCCAGCCGTTGGAGCCGTGGCCGCAGTCCAGGAACAGGTTTTCGTAGCGCGTCCGGCCCAGGATGGCCGGGCCGTCCGGCGTCATCGGCCGCAGCCCGGCCCAGGCCTGGGCCCGGTCCAGCGCGATGCCCTGCGGGAACCATTCGCGCACCACGGACGTCAGGAAGGCCACCCGCCCCGCATCCACCTCCAGCCCATAGCCCTTCAATTCGGCCATGCCCGCGGCCCGGATCCGCGAACCCAGCCGCGAGATCATCACCTTGTTGTGCTCGTCCATGATGGCGGCCTGCGGCGCGCGGCCGGCATCGGTGACGTCGGCGGTAATGGAGTAGCCCTTGAGCGGATAGATGGGCAGCTTCAACCCCAGCGGCCGCAACAGGAAGGGGCTTTGCCCGCCCAACGCCACCACATAGGCGTCGGCCGCCAGCATGCCCTGATCCGTCTCGGCGCCGGCAATGCGGCCGCCCTGCCCGACCAGGCGCCGGATCTCGACGCCATAGCGGAAGTCGACGCCCTGGCCTTGCAGGTAAGCGCTCATCCCGGTGGCGAACTTGTAGCTGTCGCCGGAGCCATCGGCCGGCAGAAACAGCGCGCCCGCGACAGGCGCCTTCGTATGCGCCAGCGCCGGCTCGACGCTCGCCGCGTCGGCGCCCTCAAGGAAGCGCCACGGCACTTCGAACTCATCCAGCGCGCGGGTGATGCCGGGAACCGCCTTCAGGCCGGCCTCATCGCGGAACAGCTGCAGCGTGCCGTCCTGATGGAAATCGAATTCGATGGGCAGGCCCGCGCCGGCGATCTCCTTCAGGCAGGCAAAGCTGTAATGCGCCACCCGCTGCATGCGCAGCTTGTTGACGCGGAACCGCTCGGCATTGCATTGCCCCATCCAGCGCGCCAGCCAGGCCAGCTTGCGTGGTTCGGGCGTGAACGAGAAGCGGATGGCGGAATTGCGCTGCAGGGACATCTTCAGCACCTTGCCGATCATGCCCGGCGCGGCCCAGGGCCCGGCGAAGCTGGGACACAGCCCGCCCGCGTTGCCGAAGCTGGTCTCCAGCGCGGCAGCCGGCCGGCGGTCCGCCACGACGACCTCATGCCCGTCCCGCCACAGGTAGTAGGCCGCCGCCACGCCCGCGACGCCGGCGCCCAACACCAGCACTTTCATGAATGTCCTTTCTTTGTTCTCAATGTCGCACCATCATCCTCGGCACGGTGTCCGCCCCGATCAAGGCAAGCAGACCGGCCTTGCCAACAGAACTGCAAGGCCGGCGCCACCGGGCACGACGCCCCCCCTCTGGCACGGCCGCCCCAATCGGGGCCGCGCGGATCCGGCTCCGCCGGTCCGCCACCGGCGCCCCCTGGGGGGAAGCGCGCAGCGCTTCGGGGGGGGACCTAACCTAATACACTCCGGGATAGCCGCCGCCGTCGAGCAGGATGTTCTGCGCCGTCAGGTAGCCGGCCTGGGCGGAGCATACATAGGCGCACAAGGCACCCAGCTCCTCGGGCTCGCCGTAGCGGCCCGCCGGATTGGAACGCCCGCGCTCTTCCCAGACCTGCTCGAAGCTCTTGCCCGGGAACTGGTCCATCATGCCCCGGATGTGGCGGGCCTGCGCGTCGGTGGCGAAGACGCCCGGCAGCAGGGTGTTGATGGTGACGTTGTGCCGCACGGGCTGTCGCGCCCCGCCGCCGACAAAACCGATCAAGCCGGAGCGCGCGCCATTGGACAACCCCCGCTCGGCATGCGGCGCCTTCACGCTGCGCGACACGATGTTGACGATGCGCCCGAAGCGGCGCTCGACCATGCCGTCGACCACGCGCCGGATCATGTCGATGGGACCAAGCATCATGGCGTCCAGCGCGGCGACCCAGTCCTCGTGCGACCAGTCGCGGAAGTCCCCGGGCAGCGGCCCGTCGGCGTTGTTGATCAGGATGTCCGGATGCGGGCAGGCGGCGATGGCCGCGTCGCGTCCGGCCGGCAGCGTCAGGTCGGCCGAGACCCAGCCCACGCCGATGCCGGTTTCGCGCGCGATCTCGGCGGCGGCCTGCTCCAGGCGCTCCGGATTGCGCGCCGCGATCGTCACCGACACGCCCTCGCGCGCCAGTTGCTGCGCGCAGGCGCGCCCCATGCCACGGCTGCCGCCGAACACCAGCGCCGTCCTGCCCTTGATTCCCAGATCCATGCTTTCCCCTTGCTGGTCCGTGCCGCAGCCCCTGTCTGGCGGGCTTGCGGCATGGCCGGCTATCTGCGGCCGAAGGCAGTCAGTATAGGAGCGCGCCCCCGCCACCGGCGTGGAATTTTTTTCTAATCTTCACCGCCACATCCGCCGATTTGGCAAAGGCATTCCAGCCTGAACCCCTAAGATGAAGGTCTGTCCACATCGCGACCGATCCCATGTCCGACGTCCAAGCCTGCCCCGATCTGCGCACGCTGTGCGAGTCGGTTCAAGCCGCGCAGATGACCGCGGCCCGCGCGCTGCTGCGCGACCTCGCCTCCAGCGTCGCCAGCGTCAATGGCATCCTGCAGGGCCTGCCCGAAGCGCTGCGCGCCGGCCGTGCCGAATCCTATACGCGGCACATCGCCTACGCGGATCCGCACGGCGCCTTCACCATCGCCTACCTGGTCTGGCGCCAGGGACAGTTCAGCCCCGTGCACGGCCACAAGACCTGGTGCACCTACCAGGTCCTGCAGGGCGAGCTGTCCGAAACCCACTACCGCTGGGACGCGGATGCGTCCGCCGCCATTGCTTGCGGCGGAGCCACGCGCCGGCCGGGCGACATCGTCACGGCCACGCAGGGCCTGCACCAGATCCACAGGCTGGGCAACGCCAGCCCCGGCGTGGCGATCTCGTTGCACATCTACGGCGTCGATCAGGCCGATATCTGCACCGGCGTCAATCACCTGATCGACAAGGTCCTGGACGCATCGGCCACGCATCACCCCATCCACTGACTGACCGGCGCCGCCGCATCCTGCAGCGGCTGTGCCAGCACGTCGATCAGGGCCGGGCCATCATGCTCCAGCGCGGCCTTGATCGCCGCGTCCAGCTTGGCCGGATCTTCCACCCGCCATGCCTTCACACCATAGGCTTCGGCAATGCGAGCGTGGTCGGTGCGATCGAAATCCACGCTGTAGTAGCGCTTGTCGTAGCCGGCCTTCTGGCTGGCCTTGATCCAGCCATAGACCGAGTTCGAGAACACCACCATCAGCAGCGGCGCCTTGTGCCGCACGATGGTTTCCAGTTCGCCGACCGTGAAGCCGAAGCTGCCGTCGCCCATGACCGCGACACACTTGGACTGCGGCCGCCCCACCCACGCGCCCATGGCGGCCGACATGGAAAAACCCAGCGCCCCATGCGCGCGGTTGGTGATGAAGTGGCGGCCGGGACGCGACACATCGTAGTACGCGGAGAAATACGGGCACGGCGTGCCGGGATCGGCGCAGACCACCGCATCATCCGGCAGCAGACGGTTCAGCGACTGCACCACGCGCTCGGGCCGGATCGGCGTATGCAGGCCGGCGGCCAGCGATTCCAGCTGTTCGCGCCGCGCCTGCTTCGCGCGGCCGGCCAGCACCGAGCCGTCGACCGCGTCGGCGGGCCGATGCGCCAGGCGCTCGCGCACCTCGACGGCCAGGGCCTCCAGCGCCAGCCGGGCATCGCCCACCATGCCGACTTCGGTGCGGTAGTTGGCGCCGATCACCGAGGGATCCACGTCGATGTGCAGGATCGGCACGTCGCGGCTCGGAAAGCGCCAGTGCTCGGTGGACGTGGAGCCCGCGCGGCAACCCACGAACAGCACGGCGTCGGCGGCGGCCACCACGTCGCGCGTGGCCATGACGCCGCCGTTGGAGCCGACCACGCCGGCGTTGAGCGGATGCGTGTCGGCCAGGCTGCCCTGCCCGCTGACCGTCAGGCAGACGGCCGCCTTCAGCATCTCCGCCAGATCCTGCAAGGCGGTGCTGGCGCCGGCGATGACCACGCCGCCGCCGCAGATGATGACGGGCGAACGCGCACCGGCCAGCCGCTGCGCGGCCCGCGCCACGTCGGCGGGGTCCGGCGCGCAGCGCATGGCCGGGTAGCTGCCGTGCTCGGGCTGCGTCCAGATGTCAGCCGCGTCCACTTGCTGTTTCATCACGTCATAGGGAAAGCACAGGTGGGCGGCGCCCGGCTTGCCGGTGGTCATGTGGCGGAAGGCCGCCCGCACCATGCCCGGGATCTGGTCGGCGCGATCGATCGTGCGGTTCCATTTGGTCAGCGGGCGGTACAGCGCCTCCTGGTCCAGCTCGGTCAGCGGATACTTGCCGCGCGAACCGACCGCCACGTCCGAGGTGATGCCCAGCACGGGCACCGACGACTCGTTGGCCTCCACCAGGCCGGGCAGCAGATAGGTCGCGCCGCCGCCGCTGGGGCCTTCGCATACGCCCACCTTGCCCGTCACCCGTGCATACGCGTCGGCCATGTAGCCCGCGCTGCGTTCGTCACGCGTGAGGATGTGGCGCATGCCGTGGTCGAGCCGGTACAAGGCATCGTAGAACGGCAGGCTGGTATCGCCGCACAGGCCAAAAATATGCTGGACGCCGTTGTGCTGCAGCATGCGCACCATCGCTTCCGCGCCGGTCAGGGTATTCATGTCGTCTCCATGCTTGCTTGACGCTACGGGCTGCGGCCCGCCGGGCCGCCGGCGCGTCAGTTTTCGAGGTTGATGTTGCTGGTCTTGATGAAGGCGTTCCAACGCTCGTATTCGGCCTTCACATAGGCATCCAGCGCGGGACCGTCGGAGGCCACGATCTCGAAGCCCGCCTCGCCCAGTTTCTTGCGTACTTCCGGGTCGGCCAGCACGGTCTTGAAATCGCGGGTCAGCTTCTTGATGGTGGCCTCGGGCGTGCCCTTGGGTGCGAACATGCCGCTCCAGGAATAGGCGACGAATCCGGGAAAACCGGACTCCGCCACCGTGGGCACGTTGGGCAGGTCGGCCAGCCGCTTTTCGCCGGCGACCGCCAGGGGCTTGATCTTGCCCGCCTGGATCTGGCCGCGCAGCGCGGCGAAGCTGAGCCAGGTCATGTTGGCCTGCCCGCCCACCACGGCCTGGATCGCCGGCCCGCCGCCGCCATAAGGCACATGCAGCAGTTCCACCTTCGACAGGCGCTTGAGCTCTTCCGGCGCCAGATGGTTCAGCGAGCCCACGCCGGTCGACGCGTAGTTGTAGCGGTTGGCGGGCTGCTTGGTCGCGGCGGCCAGGAAGTCCTTCAGGTTGTCGCCGGGCACGGACGGGTTGGCGCCCAGCACCAGCGGAAAGCGCACGGTCTGCGTGATGGCGACGAAGTCCTTGAACGTGTCGTAGGGCAGCTTGGGTTTCACGGCGGGATTGATGCCGTGATTGTCGAAGCTCACCAGCAGCGTGTTGCCATCGGGGTCGGCCCGGGCCACGAAGGCCGTGGCGATCTGGCTGGCGGCGCCCGGACGGTTCTCGACCACTACCGCGCGTCCGCCCAGCTCCTGCGACAGGCGCGGCTGCAGGATGCGCGCCAGGATATCGGTGCTGCCGCCCGGCGGATACGGCACCACCAGGATCAGCGGCCGCTCTTCGGCCGCCGCATCGGTCGCCAGCCCCAGGCCGCCTATCGCCGCCACTGCGCAAGCCATGGCCAGCGCGCGTCTGTACAACGTATGGATCATCGGTGTTCCCCTGTTGTGGTGTCGGCCTGCGCTGCCTGCGCGGGGTCGGCCTGGTCCCGCATGTAGATATTGGAAAAGCCCGTGCGTATCACGTCGGTGATCTGATCCAGGCGGCGGCCGATGTGCGCCCCCATCATGCCGGGCAAGGCATCGATGTCGCGGCGTTCCAGCGCCTGCACGATGCGCATGTGCTCGGCCTGCGTGTGCGCGCGGCGCCCCTGCTGCATGTCGATCCAGCGCACGAAATGGATGCGGGCATTCACGCTTTCCAGCGCGCGCACGAATTCCTGGTTGCGCGAATAGCGCGCCAGCATCAGGTGAAAGGCCTCGTCCAGTTCCAGCAGACGCGTGGCCTCGCTGTCTTCCGGCACGTCGCGCGAGCGCTCGACGAAGGCCCGCAGCTCGGCCAGCTCCGCATCGCTGGCGCGTTCGCATGCCGCGCGCACGATGCCGGACTCCAGCACGGCGCGGTATTCATACAGCGAATGGATCTGCTTGGCGTCCAGCAGCCGGGCGATGAAGCCCCGGTTGACCGCCCGGGTCAGGAAGCCTTCAACCATCAGCTGGTTGAGTACTTCGCGCAGGGGCGTGCGGCTGACGTTCAGGCGCCGGGCCAGTTCGACCTCGTTGATGCGCTCGCCGGGCTTGAAGTCGAAACGCACCGCCATCGTCTTGACGGTGTTGTACAGCTCTGCCTGGCCTTCGGAGGTGCGGGACGCGAGGCGGGTCTGCGTCATGATTGGGTCTCCGGCGCGGCGCGCCTTGGGTTGAAGTGCATACTAAAGTGCATACACTTTGACCGACAACCCGGGTTTGCCCGGACGGCAACGCGCAGGCATGCGGCCGGATCGCCCGGCGTGCGGTGACCAGGACGATCCGACGGCCGAAGGCTGGCCGATCAGACGGAAAACACGCGGGAAGGAAATGCGGTTGGACGCCAACGGCGCCCGGGGATCAGAGCCCGGTATCCAGCGCGTAATGCGCGCCGTCCCGGTTCTCCAGCGTCAAGGCCGACAGGGTCGGATGCGCGGCTTGCGGGTCTTCGCTGACATGGATCCGCAAATTGGCCAGCGGTACGTCCCAGCCGCCATCCTTACCAGCTTGCGCGGTCACGCCGGCGACCAGCGCCAGGCGTTGCGCGGCGGCATGGGCGTCGGCCGCGCGGGCATCAATGCGCAGCAGGCTGCGCGCGCCATTGGGATGGGACATCAGCGCCGGAGACCAGACGCACTCGGGCGTCAGGTGACGACAGAAATACATGCGGATGCCGGGCAAGGGCTGCTCGGCAAAACGCACGGTATGAAAGCGCGCGGTGACTTCGCGCCCGTCCAGCAGGGCGGGACGGCTGAGTTCCTGCACCGGATTCACGGCAAAGCCGGCGGCGCGCAGCCGCTCGTAGGTGGCTTCGGCGTCGTGCGTGCGGAAGACCAGGGCTTCCAGCCCGAACGGCGAATCGGCGATTTCCTTGCGCGCCGGCGGCGCGCCGGGTGGCCAGCCCAGCAACTCGATGTACGTGCCCTCGAGCACGATCAGGCGGTTGCACGACCCCAGGTTGTGCACCGCCTTGTCGCTCAGGTGAAAGCCCTGGCGCTCGAAATGCGGCGCCAGCGCATCCAGCCGGTCGCGCACCATGACCACGGCGTGGTCGAATTCGGTGCGGCCGACTGCATGCAGCATGGTCTCAGGCTCCGCTCAGACCAGCTTGCCGTGGCACTGCTTGTACTTCTTGCCGCTGCCGCAGGGGCAGGGATCGTTGCGACCGACCTTCGGCAGCACGTTGCGCACCGGCTGGGCGCCGCTGTCGTCGGCGGAACTGGCCAGCGCTTCGTCGTAGTCGGAGTGGTGGTACTGCACGTTCTGCACGTGCGGCTGCGCCGCTTCGGCCTCGGCCTGCTCGACCTGCTCCTGCGACTGCACCCGCACCGTCATCAGCACGCGCACCACATCGTCGCGGATGCGGTCCAGCATGCCGGAGAACAGTTCGAAGGCTTCGCGCTTGTATTCCTGCTTGGGATTCTTCTGCGCGTAGCCGCGCAGATGGATGCCCTGGCGCAGGTAATCCAGCGAGGACAGGTGCTCGCGCCAGTGCGTGTCGATGGCCTGCAGCATGATCGAGCGCTCGAACTGCGACCACGATTCCGTGCCCACCTGCTCGACCTTCGCCGTGTAGTTCTGGCGCGCGGCGGCGACCACGCGTTCGCGCAGGTCCTCGTCGGTGATGTTCGGCTCTTTCTCGAGCATCTCGGTCAGCGGCAGCTGGATCTGCCAGTCGGCTTCCAGCGCCTTTTGCAGGGCCGGCACGTCCCACTGCTCTTCCACCGATTCCGGCGGCACGAAGGTGTTGAACATCTCCGTGACGGCGGCGTCGCGCAGGTTCTCGACCATCGCGCCCACGCTGGCGGCTTCCAGCACTTCGTTGCGCTGCGAGTACAGCACCTTGCGCTGGTCGTTGGCGACGTCGTCGTACTCGAGCAGCTGCTTGCGGATGTCGAAGTTGCGGCCTTCGACCTTGCGCTGCGCGGTCTCGATGGAACGCGTCACCATGCCGGCCTCGATGGGCTCGCCCTCGGGCAGCTTCAGGCGTTCCATGATGGCGCGCACGCGATCGCCGGCGAAGATGCGCATCAGCGGATCTTCCAGCGACAGATAGAAGCGCGACGAACCCGGGTCGCCCTGGCGACCGGCGCGGCCGCGCAGCTGGTTGTCGATGCGGCGCGATTCGTGGCGCTCGGTGCCGATGATGCGCAGGCCGCCAGCGGCCTTGACCTGCTCGTTCAGCGGCTTCCATTCGGAACGCACCTTCTCGATGCGCAGCGTCTTCTCGGTTTCCGTCAGCGACTCGTCGGCGCGGATCAGGTCGATCTGCTTGTCCGCGCTGCCGCCCAGCACGATGTCGGTGCCGCGGCCCGCCATGTTGGTGGCGATGGTGATATGGCCCGGCTTGCCGGCCTCGGCGACGATCTCGGCTTCGCGCGCGTGCTGCTTGGCGTTCAGCACTTCGTGCTTGAGCTTGGCCTTCTGCAGCAGGCCGGCCAGCAGCTCGGAGTTCTCGATGCTGGTCGTGCCCACCAGCACGGGCTGGCCGCGCTCGTGGCAGTCGCGGATGTCGTTGAGGATGGCGTTGTACTTTTCCTCGTTGGTCTTGAAGACCTGGTCGTTCTGGTCCTTGCGGACCATGGGCTTGTTGGTCGGGATGATGACCGTTTCGAGCCCGTAGATTTCCTGGAATTCGTACGCTTCCGTGTCGGCCGTGCCGGTCATGCCGGACAGCTTCTCGTACATGCGGAAGTAGTTCTGGAAGGTGATCGAGGCCAGCGTCTGGTTCTCGTGCTGGATCTTCACGCCTTCCTTGGCCTCGACGGCCTGGTGCAGGCCGTCCGACCAGCGGCGGCCGACCATCAGGCGGCCGGTGAATTCGTCGACGATGACCACTTCGCCGTCCTGGACCACGTACTGCTGGTCGCGGAAGAACAGCGTGTTGGCGCGCAGCGCCACCATCATGTGGTGCATCAGCGCGATATGGCGCGGATCGTACAGCGACTCGCCCTCGGGCAGGATTCCCAGGCGCGCCAGGATGCCTTCGGCATTGACGTGGCCGGCTTCCGACAGGTAGACCTGCTGGCTCTTTTCATCGACCCAGTAGTCGCCTTCGGGTTCCGGCTCCTGCGGCTTGGGCTCGGTGGCCATGCGCTTGAGCAGCGGCGGCACCGCGTTCATGCGGATGTAGAGCTCGGTGTGGTCTTCGGCCTGGCCGGAGATGATCAGCGGCGTGCGCGCCTCGTCGATCAGGATGGAGTCCACTTCGTCGACGATCGCATAGGCCAGCGCGCGCTGGCGGCGGTCCTCGACGCGGTACTCCATGTTGTCGCGCAGGTAGTCGAAGCCGAATTCGTTATTGGTGCCGTAGGTGATGTCGGCGGCGTAGGCGGCCTTCTTTTCCTCGTTCGGCTGCTGCGGCACGACCACGCCCGTGGACATGCCCAGGAAGCGGTACAGGCGCCCCATCCAATCGGCGTCGCGGCGGGCCAGGTAGTCGTTGACCGTGACCACGTGCACGCCCTTGCCGGCGATCGCGTTCAGGTAGACCGGCAGCGTGGCCATCAGCGTCTTGCCTTCGCCCGTGCGCATTTCGGCGATCTTGCCGCTATGCAGGACGATGCCGCCCAGCATCTGCACGTCGAAATGGCGCATGCCGAACACCCGCTTGCCGGCTTCGCGCACCACGGCGAAGGCTTCGGGCAGCAGGTCGTCCAGCGACGTGCCCTGGGCATGACGGGAACGGAATTCGTCGGTCTTGGCCGCCAGTTCCGCGTCGGAAAGCGCGGCGATCTTGGACTCCAGTCCATTGATCTGGGTTACCAGCTTGCGATACTGCTTAAGCAGCCGATCGTTGCGGCTACCTATGAGTTTTTTGAGCAGAGAAACCATGCGTGTGTCGGCCGCACAGGCCACGCCGCGGCCATGCAGGCCTGGGCAGCGTCACCCGTGACTTTATGTTATTGGTTGAGCGGGGGTCCGCCGGGAAACGAACCAGTTTAACGCACCTGCGGCGTAATAGCCTGGAACTATGATCAGGCCATCACGCTTGCAACCGGCTGCGGGATCAGCGCGTGGCGCTGTCCGTGCCGGCCGCACGGGCCACGGCCGGCGGGGCGTTCTGCTGCGGCCCCAGGAACAGGCGCGGATCCAGCGGCTGGCCGGCCAGCCGCACCTCGAAGTGCAGGTGCGGACCGGTGGAACGTCCGGTGCTGCCGACGCGGGCGATCTGCTGGCCGCGATCGACCAGTTGCCCCTGCTTGACCAGCAGCGACGAGGCGTGCGCGTAGCGGGTGATCAGGCCGTCGCCATGGTCGATCTCGACCATGTTGCCGTAGCCCGGATGGAACTTGGACTCCAGCACCACGCCGCCCGAGGCGGCAAGAATGGGCGTGCCCGGCGGCGCGGAGAAATCCAGCCCTTCGTGCAGCGCCGAGCGGCCCGTGACCGGGTTGCGGCGCCATCCGTAGGACGAACTCAGATAGGGATAGTCGGTGATGGGCATGGCGGTCGGCATGCGCGCCTGGTCCGCCGAACGCTGCGTCAGCGCGGCGTCCAGCAGCTTCAGGTTGTCGGACTGCTGCGCCAGCCTGACCTGGAT
This sequence comes from Achromobacter sp. Marseille-Q0513, assembly GCF_018195695.1. Taxonomy (NCBI): domain Bacteria; kingdom Pseudomonadati; phylum Pseudomonadota; class Betaproteobacteria; order Burkholderiales; family Alcaligenaceae; genus Achromobacter; species Achromobacter sp. Marseille-Q0513. The sequence continues at coordinate 15,907 of NZ_JAGTJY010000026.1, forward strand.
GTCGTCCAGCTGCCGGCCCAGTTCCTCGGCCGAGGCGGCCGTGGGCGGCGCCTGGTCGGTGAACAGATCATCCATGACGCCCGAGGCTTCGGGCTGGGCCGGCATGCTCGGCTGCGCCGAGGCAAGCTGCTTGGCCAGCTCGGGATCGGTATAGGCCACGCCCGCCACCTTGGCCACGCGCTGGCCCAATCCGTCGATGCTGACCAGCTTGGCCTGGAGCGTGCCGATCTTCGCCGCCAGCAGATTCATGTTGCCGCGCAGGAAATCGGCATCGCGCCCGGTGTCCTCGGCCAGCGGCCAGCCCACGGCGCGCACGGCCGGCAGGTCAGAAGTGAAGTATCGTTGGATGGCGGCGCCGAAAATGGCAGCCGTGACCAGCGCGCCCCCAAGAAACAAGGCCAGGTGCGCCCCGCCGAGGGTGAAATGCCCGTCCCGCCCGTCGCGGGCGTGCATAATCACGATTTTCAAGGTTGTGCTTCCTAATTCTAGAGACGGCATGAATAGACCCACTTCATTCCGCCAACGTTCCAATTCCAGCCGGCGAGGGGAAAATACCGCCCTGGGATGGCTGGGTCATGACATGCGGGGCGCCGGCGTCCTGGCGACTGCCCGCAAGCACTTGCAAATCCAGTACGCGGTGGCGGCGCTATTGCCGGCCCCGCTGGGCTCCGTCTGCCAGGTAGGCAAGCTGGAAAACCAGCGCCTGCTGCTGGTGGTGCCCGGCCCCGCCCATGCGGCGAAGCTGCGTCAATTGGCTCCGCGCATCGCGCAAAGCCTGGCGGACCAAGGCTGGAACCTTAACGAAATTGCCGTGAAGGTACAAGCCGGCCTGCCCAAGCCCGGCGCCCGTCAACCGAAGCCGCCGAAAGAAGCGCAACCGCTGGGCGATACCGCCCTGGGCGCGTTCGAGACCTTGCACCACAATTTGCGGCCCGGCCCGCTGGCCGATGCCGTGGCGAAGCTGCTGAAGCACCACAAAGAGTAGCCGAAACCCGCGGGCTTTGCCCGCCCCGTCCCCGCATCATGGAACCCGACGCCCCGGGCAATCAGGGACGGCTTGCTCGCCCGGATGCCGGGCGGACGATGCAGGAACCACCCGCGCCAGCGGCGCAAGCATCCCGCACGCCCTGCCTGGGCGCGCGGCGCCTTTCATAAGTGTGGCCGGCCATGGAAAGGTTCCCGGGAGGAACTCATTCGCCGCAACGAATGGCCGGAAATCACTGAATGATCGGCGGGAGCCTAGCTTCTCGAAGTGGACGACTTGAAATGGACGGCTCAAATAACAAGGCCGCCCCAAGGACGGCCCGCATCGGATTGGTCCGAGAAAAACAGCCTCAGGCCAGCTTCCACTCGTGGCGGAATGCCTGCGGGGCGTCCGCCTGGGATTCATAGGTGATCAATTCCCACGCATCCTGCTGCGCCAGCAGCGCGCGCGCCAGCTGGTTGTTCAGCCCGTGCCCGGACTTGCAGGCCACGTAGCGCGCCACCAGCGGCTTGCCCAGCAGATACAGGTCGCCGATGGCGTCCAGGATCTTGTGCTTCACGAATTCGTCGTCGTAGCGCAGCCCGTCGCTGTTGAGCACGCGGTACTCGTCCATGACGATGGCATTGTCCAGGCTGCCGCCGCGGGCAAGGCCCATCGAGCGCAGCGCCTCGACTTCGTTGACGAAGCCGAAGGTGCGTGCGCGGGCGATCTCGCGCACGTAGGAATGGGTGGCGAAATCGATCTCGGCAAAATTGGCCGTGGAGTCGATCGCGGGATGGCGGAAATCGATCGAGAACGCCAGCGCGAAGCCGTCATGCGGCTCGAGGCGGGCCCATTTCTCGTTGCGGCCTTCGCCCTCGCGGACTTCGACGGGCTTGAGCACGCGGATGAACTGCTTGGGCGCGTTCTGTTCGACGATGCCGGCCGAGCGCAGCAGGTAGACGAACGTGGCCGCGCTGCCGTCCATGATGGGGACTTCTTCGGCGGTCAGGTCGACATGCAGGTTGTCGATGCCCAGGCCGGCCAGCGCCGACATGAGATGCTCCACCGTGGAAACGCGGACATTGCCTTGTTGCAGCACCGACGCCATGCGCGTGTCGCCGACGCCGGCGGCTTGCGCGGGCAGGTCCACGACCTCGGGCAGGTCGACGCGGTGAAATACGATCCCGGTGTTGGGCTGTGCCGGGCGCAGGGTGAGCTCTACCCGCCGTCCGGAGTGGACGCCGACGCCTGTCGTGCGGACGAGATTCTGAATGCTGCGCTGTCGGAACATGACAATAAGGGATATTTAAGCCAGGAAGCTAGCAAGATGACACGCATATTGCCGGCATAACCGACGTATTGTAACTCTGTCCGATCCCCGACGCCAACGGCGGCGTCCGAATCGACCGGTAAAACCGTCCCTTTTTGATGCCGCGCAAGGGAAACGCGGACCGCTCCGCCTCCGGCCCGCCCGCGGGGACAGGCGGGCCGGAGATGAGGGAGTGCGGATGAGCTGCCAGGCCGCTCTTCAGGCTGATGCTGCGGCGCCGGGCGCCGAGCTCAATCTATAGAGCGTCCAGGCGGCTCCAGGTTCAATCCGCTTGCTTGCGCAGGAAGGCCGGGATATCGAAGTGATCCATACCCGAGCTTTCCAGCGCACGCACCTGGGCCGACGCCTGGCTGCGCGGGTTGCGCATGACAGACGGCATGTCCAGGTTGCGGTAATCGCCCTGGCCGGCGGCCGGCATCCCGCCCAGGGGCAGGTTGTCGGTGCCGGTGCGCAGCGCCTCGGCGGTGGTCTGCACCAGCTGCGGACGAGCTTGCGCACGGCCCAGGCCGGTCGCAACCACGGTCACGCGCAGGTTCTCGCCCATCGACTCGTCATAGGCCGTGCCGAAGATCACGGTCGCGTCTTCCGAAGCGTAGCTGCGGATCGTTTCCATGATTTCGCGCGTTTCGCGCATCTTCAGCGTGCGGCTGGCGGTGATGTTGACCAGCACGCCGCGAGCGCCGTTCAGGTCCACGCCTTCCAGCAGCGGGCAGGCGATGGCCTGCTCGGCGGCGACGCGGGCGCGGTCAGCGCCCGATGCCGAAGCCGTGCCCATCATGGCCTGGCCCTGCTCGCCCATGATCGTCTTGACGTCTTCGAAGTCGACGTTCACGTTGCCTTCGACGTTGATGATCTCGGCGATGCCCGCGCAAGCGTTGTGCAGGATGTCGTCGGCCGAGCGGAAGCAGTCTTCCTGGGTGGCGTCCTCGTCCATCAGCTCATACAGGTTCTCGTTGAGCACCACGATGAGCGAATGCACGTGCTTGGCCAGCTCGGAGATGCCGTCCTCGGCCATCTTCATGCGCTTGTTGCCTTCGAAGGAGAAAGGCTTCGTGACCACCCCGACGGTCAGGATGCCCAGCTCCTTCGCCACTTCGGCCACGACCGGGCCTGCGCCCGTGCCGGTGCCGCCGCCCATGCCGGCGGTGATGAAGACCATGTGCGCGCCGTTCAGGGCGGCACGGATCTCCTCGCGCGCGGTTTCGGCCGAAGCGCGGCCCTGCTCCGGCTTGGCGCCGGCGCCCAGGCCTGTGCGGCCCAGGCGGATCTGCACCGGGGCGTTGGTCGCCGCCAGCGCTTGCGCATCGGTGTTGGCGCAGATGAAATCCACGCCGTTCACGCCGTTGCGAATCATGTGCGAAACGGCATTGCCGCCCGCACCGCCCACACCAACGACCTTGATTACGGTCCCTTTGGTGTTGTTCTCAAGCATCTCAAAGTTCATCATGATGACTCCCTCACAAGTCCGTATATGCAAATCACAAAAATTCCCCAACAACCTATTTTTTGTGAATCGCCTCAAAGCCGAAGCCGATCTCAGGATCCGCAACGGGTTTGAAGCGCCTCCCCTTCTGGCCCGCCCCGCCCGACTGCTGCGGCGCGCGCCAAGGAACAGGCCCCTGCCCTGCCCCCTCAATTCATGAACCACTCCTTCATGCGCGCCAGCAGGCTCTTGAAGTTGCCGGTCTGCGCGGCGACCTTGCGGCCACGCACGCGCTGCATGCGCGCCTCTTGCAGCAGCCCCATCACGGTCGAGAAGCGCGGATTGCGCATCACATCGGCCAGGCTGCCTTCGTATTCGGGCACCGCCACGCGCACCGGCTTCAGGAACACATCCTCGGCCAGCTCGACCATGCCGGGCAGTTGCGCGGAACCGCCAGTCAGCACCACGCCGGACGCCAGCAGGTCTTCGTAGCCGGAATCGCGCACCACCTGCTGCACCAGCGTGAACAGCTCTTCGACGCGCGGCTCGATCACGGCGCCCAGCGCCTGGCGCTTGACCTGGCGCGGACCGCGGTCGCCCAGGCCCGGCACTTCCACGGACTCGTCCGGGCTGGCCAGCACCTGCTTGGCCACGCCGTAGCGCAGCTTGATTTCCTCGGCATCGGGCGTGGGCGTGCGCAGCATGGCCGCGATGTCGTTGGTGATCTGGTCGCCGGCGATCGGCAGCACGGCGGTGTGGCGGATCGCGCCGCCGGTGAAGATCGCCACGTCGGTGGTCCCGCCGCCGATGTCGACCAGCACCACGCCCAGCTCCTTTTCGTCGGCGGTCAGCACGGCCAGGCTGGAGGCCAGCGGCTGCAGGATCAGGTCCTGCACTTCCAGGCCGCAGCGGCGCACGCACTTGACGATGTTCTGCGCGGCGCTGACGGCGCCGGTCACGATGTGCACGCGCACTTCCAGGCGCAGGCCGCTCATGCCGATGGGCTCGCGGATGTCTTCCTGGCCGTCGACGATGAACTCCTGCGTCAGCACGTGCAGCACCTGCTGGTCGGTCGGGATGTTCACCGCCTTGGCGGTCTCGATGACACGGGCGACGTCGGTGGCGGTGACTTCCTTGTCCTTGACGGCGACCATGCCGCTGGAATTGAAGCTGCGGATATGGCTGCCGGCGATGCCGGTATAGACGTCGCGAATCTTGCAATCGGCCATCAGCTCGGCTTCTTCAAGCGCGCGCTGGATGGAGTTCACGGTGGTCTCGATATTGACGACCACGCCCTTGCGCATGCCGCGCGATTCATGCTGGCCTAGGCCCAGCACTTCGAACCGCCCTTCAGGCAGGATTTCAGCCACCACAGCCACCACCTTGCTGGTGCCGATATCGAGGGCGACGATAAGGTCCTTGATGTCACGGGTCATGGCGTTAGCGTTTCTTGGGAGGTTTCGGTATGGATTTGGACTTGGTTTCCGACGGCGGCAACGGGGCCAGCGCCAGTGCGAAACCATTGGGATAGCGCAGGTCGGCCTGGATGATGGTGCGCCCTTCCAGGCGTCCAGCCACGGCGGGCCACGCCTGCACAAAACGTTGAATGCGCGCCGCGAACGGCAGCGCGCCCGGCAGGCCGTGCGGATCCGGCGCGTCGGCGCCCGGATCCCGGCCCAGGTCCAGCAACATGCCGTTGGACAGCACGACGCGCCAGGCGTAGCGGGGACTCAGCTCGAGCTGCTTGACGTGCATGTCCAGCGGCGCGAACCAGCGCGCCAGCTCGGCATAGCGCTGCACCACCAGCGACTCGGTGCCCTCGGGTCCGGAGAACTGCGGCAACACGGTTTCGTCGTCCACCTCGCCCGTATTGGCCGTGAACGCCTCGCCCCAGGTGTTGATCATCTGGTTCTCGTTCCACAGCGCCAGCGGCTGCTGCTCCTCGATGCGCACGCGCAGCACGTTCGGCCAGATGCGCCGCACGGTGGCGTGCCGCACCCAGGGCACCGACTCGAAGACCGTGCGGGCGTCGTCCAGGTCCACGGTGAAGAAGTTGCCCTTGAAGCGACCCGCGATCGCCGCGCGCACCGCGCCCGGCGAGACATAGTGCAGCTCGCTGTCCGGCATCGGCTCCAGTTCGATGGCTGACAGCGTGAAGTACGGACGCTGCGCCACCCACGCCACGCCCGCCAGGAGCATGGCGCCGACCGCCAGCACGGCAAGCGTGTTGGCGATCAGGTTGGTAGTTCGGGCGTCGTTCCACACGGAAAATCCAGGTCAGGCGTTACGGGCGGGGCTGCGCATCTTGCACGCAGCGCCAGCGAGAATCGACACGCAGAGATCGGCATAGCTCATCCCCACGGCCTTGGCCGCCATCGGCACGAGCGAATGGCTCGTCATGCCGGGCGAAGTGTTCATTTCCAGCAACCAGGGCTGATTGGCGCGGTCCAGCATGAAATCGGCCCGCCCCCAGCCCTCGCAGCCCAGCGCGCGATAGGCGCGCACGGCGATGTCCGCGACCTGCGCCGCCACGTCCGCCGGCAGGTCGGCCGGGCAGAAGTACTGCGTGTCGTCGGAGAAATACTTGTGTTCGTAGTCGTAATTGCCGCCGGGCGCGGCGATCTCGATCACCGGCAGCGCGCGCGCGGTCTTGCCTGCGCCCAGCAGGGCCACCGTCAATTCGCGGCCGGTGATGAACTGTTCGGCCAGCACCTCGGCGTCAAACTTCGCCGCCGCCTCGTAGGCGCCCTTCATGTCGGAATAGCCGGCGACCTTGGTGATGCCCACGGTCGAACCTTCGTGCGGCGGCTTGATGATCAGCGGCAGGCTCAGGCGGTCGGGCACCAGGCGCAGCTCGGTGTCGGCGTCCAGCACCTCGAAGGCCGGCGTGGGCAGACCGTGCTGCAGCCAGACGCGCTTGGTCATGGTCTTGTCCATGGCCAGCGCCGAGGCCAGCGGGCCGCTGCCCGTATAAGGAATGCCCAGCAGTTCCAGGGCGCCCTGGATCGAGCCGTCCTCGCCATAGCGACCGTGCAGCGCGATGAACACGCGGTCAAAGCCCTGCGCGGCCAGGTCGGCCAGGCTGCGCTCGCCGGTGTCGAACAGGTGCGCGTCAACGCCGGCGGAGCTCAGCGCCTGCTGCACGCCCGCGCCCGACATCAACGACACTTCCCGCTCGGCGGAACGACCGCCATACAGCACACCCACCTTTCCGAATTGCGCGCTCATGCCAGTTCTCCCACCTGGGCCGGGACCTTGCTGATCGACCCCGCGCCCATCACGATCACCACGTCGCCGTCCCGCACGAAATCCAGGACCGCCTGCGGCAGTTCCGCCACGTCTTCCACGAACACCGGTTCGACCTTGCCCGCCACCCGCAGCGCGCGCGACAGGGAGCGGCCGTCGGCGGCCACCAGCGGCGGCTCGCCCGCGGCGTACACCTCGGTGAGCAGCACGGCGTCGGCCGTTCCCAGCACGCGCACGAAATCCTCGAAGCAGTCGCGGGTGCGCGTGTAGCGGTGCGGCTGGAACGCCAGCACGATGCGGCGGTCGGGCCAGGCGCCGCGCGCGGCGGCCAGCGTGGCGGCCATTTCCACCGGATGGTGGCCGTAGTCGTCGATGACGGTGAAGGTGCCGCCGCCATGCGCGGCCGGCACGGCGAATTCGCCCGTCTGGGTGAAGCGGCGGCCCACGCCCTTGAAGGCGGCCAGCGCTTCGCAAATGGCCTCGTCGGCCACGCCCAGCTCGGTGGCCACGGCGATCGCGGCCAACGCGTTGCGCACGTTGTGCAGGCCGGGCAGGTTCAGTTCCACCTGCAGCGGCGGCAGCAGCGTGTCCATATACGTGCGCTGCACGTTGAAACGCATGCGCGTGCCGTCGGCCTGGACCTCGTAGCCGCGCACCAGGGCTTCCGGGTTCAGGCCGTAGGTGGTGATGGGACGCGACACGAAGGGCATGATCTCGCGCACATTGGCGTCGTCCACGCACAGCACGGCGCTGCCGTAGAACGGCAGGCGCTGCGTGAACTCGATGAAGGCGCTCTTCAGGCGCGCCACATCGTGCCCGTAGGTGTCCATGTGATCCGCGTCGATGTTGGTCACGATGGCCATCACCGGCAGCAGGTTCAGGAAAGACGCGTCGGATTCGTCGGCCTCGACCACGATGTAGTCGCCCTGGCCCAGGCGCGCATTGGCGCCGGCGGAATTCAGGCGGCCGCCGATCACGAAGGTCGGGTCCAGCCCGCCGGCGGCCAGCACGCTGGCCACCAGGCTGGTGGTGGTGGTCTTGCCGTGCGTGCCGGCCACGGCGATGCCGCGCTTCAGGCGCATCAACTCGGCCAGCATGATGGCGCGCGGCACCACCGGAATGCGGGCGGCGCGTGCCGCGATCACTTCGGGGTTGTCGCCGGCCACCGCGGTGGACGTGACGATGGCGCCGGCGCCGGCCACGTTGCTGGCCGTGTGACCGATCGCGATCTTCACGCCCAGGCCCGCCAGGCGGCGCGTGACGGCCGACTCATTGAGATCGGAACCGCTGATGGCGTAGCCCAGGTTGAGCAGCACCTCGGCAATGCCGCTCATGCCCGAGCCGCCGATGCCCACGAAATGGATATGTCGAATTCTGTGTTTCATGATGAACGCCCCGCTGCTTGTTCACAGACGTCGGCGATATGAGCCGCGGCTTCGGGGCGCGCATGCGCGCGGGCCCGTTCGGCGACGGCTTGCAGTTCTTGTCGAGTGCGCCCGCCCAGCCAGTCCGCCAGCCACTCGGGCGTCAAGGCGGGTTGCGGCTGCAGCCAGGCGGCCTGCGCGTCGCTCAGGAAGCGCGCGTTGGCGGTTTGATGATCATCGATGGCATGCGGGAACGGCACGAACAGCGCCGCCACGCCGGCCGCCGCCACCTCGGACACCGTCATGGCGCCCGCGCGACAGATCAGCAGGTCGGCGTCGCCCAGGGCGCCGGCCATGTCCTCGATGAAAGCGCGGCAGTCCGCCTGCACGCCTGCCTGGGCGTAGGCCTGCTGCAACGCGGGCAGATGCTGTTCGCCGGCCTGATGGATGACCGTCGGACGGCGATCCGCCGGCATGCGGGCCAGCGCCTGCGGCACGGTGGTGTTCAGCGCCTGCGCGCCCAGGCTACCGCCCACGACCAGCAGGCGCAGCGCGCCGGCGCGCGCGCCATAGCGTTGCGCCGGATCGGGCAGCGCGCACAGATCGGCGCGCACCGGATTGCCCAACGCTTCGCCCTTGGGCAGCACGCCAGGGAAACCGCTGAGCACGCGGCGCGACATCCGGGCCAGCCATTTGTTGGCCGTGCCGGCCACGGCGTTCTGCTCATGCACGACCAGCGGCGTGCCCCGCAGCGCGGCGATCACGCCGCCGGGAAAGGCCACGTAGCCACCCATGCCCAGCACCACGTCCGGCTTGACGGCGGACAGCCGCCCCCAGGCCTGGGCGAAGGCGCGCAGCAGCAGGAACGGCAGCTTGAGCAAGGCCGCCGCGCCCTTGCCGCGCACGCCGGCAAAACGCAGCGGCACCAGCTCGATGCCGCGAGGCGGCACCAGCCGGCCTTCCATCTTGTCGGGATTGCCCAGCCACAGCACGCGCCAGCCGCGTTGGCGCAGCACATCGGCCACGGCCAGGCCGGGCATGATGTGGCCGCCGGTGCCGCCGGCCATGATGAGGATGGTCCGGGCGTTCGTCATACCCGTCCCCCGCGCATCATGACGCGATTTTCCACATCCACGCGTATCAGCATGGCAAGCGCGCACAGGTTCATGACCACGCCCGAGCCGCCATAGCTCATCAGCGGCAGCGTCAGGCCCTTGGTAGGCAGCAGGCCCAGGCACACGCCCATGTTGATGAAGGCCTGCACGCCGAACCACATGGCCACGCCATGCGCGACCAGGCCGGCGAACGTGCGTTCCATGGCGATGGCCTGGCGGCCGATGTCGAAGCCGCGATAGACGATGATGGCGAACAGCGAGATCACCAGCATGACGCCGGCGAAACCAAGTTCTTCGCCAACCACGGCCATCAGGAAGTCGGTATGGGCTTCGGGCAGGTAGTGCAGCTTCTCGACGCTGGCACCCAGGCCCACGCCCAGCCACTCGCCACGGCCCAGCGCGATCAGCGAATGCGACAACTGGTAGGCGCTGCCATAGGCGTTGTCTTCGTTCCAGGGATCCAGATAGGCGAACAGGCGCGCGCGGCGCCACGGCGACAGCCAGATCAGCATCAGGAAGGTGCTGACCAGCACGCCCAGCAGGCTGCTGAAATACTTGCCGTTGATGCCGCCCAGGAACAGGATGCCGATGGCGATGGCCACGATCACCATGAACGCGCCCAGGTCGGGCTCGAGCAGCAGCAGCATGCCCACGCCGGCCAGGGCGAAGGCCATGGGCAGGAAGCCGCGGGCGAAGGCCTGCATGTGCTCCTGCTTGCGCACGGTGTAGTCGGCGGCGTAGAGCAGCGCGGCCAGCTTCATCAGCTCGGAAGGCTGGAAATTCAGCGGACCCAGCGGAATCCAGCGGTGGGCGCCGTTGACCTCGCGGCCGATGCCCGGGATCAGCACGGCCACCAGCAGGATCATGGCCAGCACGAACAGCGGCACCGCCAGGCGCTGCCAGACGCGGATCGGAATGCTCAACGTGACCGCGGCGGCCAGCAGGCCGGCACTGATGAAGGCGCCGTGGCGGATGACAAAGTAATAGCGGCCATAGGACGCGTAGCGCGGGCCGTCGGCCAGCGCGATCGACGCCGAATACACCATCAGCAAGCCGAGCAGCAGCAAGGTCGACGCCGCGATGACCAGCGGCAAGTCGAAATTGCGCATGCGCGTACGGCCGGGCCGTACGGCGTTGACGCTGGCGGTGAGTTCGGCGAACAGGCTCATGCGACCTCTCCGCTGTCACGGGCGAGCTCGTCGACCTCTTCCACGAATACCTGGCCGCGATGCGGGTAGTTGCGGAACATGTCCAGGCTGGCGCAGACCGGCGACAGCAGTACGGCGTCACCGGGCTTGGCCAGTCCCGCGGCATGGCGCACGGCCTCATGCATCGAGGTGGCAGACACGAGTTCGACGCCGGTCTCGGCCAGCACGCGGCCGATCTCCGGACCGTCCTGTCCGATCAGCACCACGGCGCGCGCATGGCGCGACACCACCGGGATCAAGGGCGAGAAGTCCTGGCCCTTGCCTTGTCCGCCCGCGATCAGCACGACCTGCTGGCCCATGCCTTCCAGCGCGGCCACGGTCGCGCCGACGTTGGTGCCCTTGCTGTCGTTGATGTAGTCGACATCGCCGACGGTACGCACGAAGGCCGCGCGATGCGGCTCGCCCGCATAGTCGCGCAAGGCGCGCAGCATGGCACCCCAGCCCAGGTCCAGGCAGCGCGCCAGCTGCATGGCGGCCAGCGCGTTCAATGCGTTGTGCGTGCCGCGGATGCGCAAGGCGTCCACCGGCATCAGGCGGCTCATGCGGCCGTTCGGGCGCACGGGTTCCGGCGCATCCTTCTTGCGGCGCACGGGCGGCGCCGGCTCATCGAAATCGTTGGGCTCGGCGGCCACCAGCCAGGCCATGCCCTGGCCCGGCTCCAGGCCCATGTCGCCGACCCGCTCCGGCAGTTCACGACCGAAACTGCGCACATCCAGCGCATCCAGCTTGGCAACCATGGCCACGGTCAGCGGATCGTCGCGGTTGACGATCTTGACGCGCGCCATCTTCAAGAGGCGCGCCTTGGCATCGGCGTAGGCCTGCATGCCGCCATGCCAATCCAGGTGATCCTGGGTCACGTTCAACACCACGGCGGCGTCAGCCTGCAGGCTGTGCGTGGTTTCGAGCTGGAAGCTGGACAGTTCCAGCACCCACACCTGCGGCAGCGCATCGGCATCGAGCGCGCCCATCAGCGCGGTCAACGCGGCCGGGCTGATATTGCCGGCGGCCAGCACCGACATGCCGCTGGCATCGATCAGTTCGCGCGTCAGGGCGGTCACGGTGGTCTTGCCGTTGGTGCCGGTCACGGCCAGCAGGCGCGGGCGGTAGTCGCGCGATTCGGCCAGCTCGGCCAGCGCGCGGGCGAACAATTCGATTTCGCCCACGACCTCGATGCCGCGCGCGGCGGCCTCGTCGAGCAGCGCCTTGGCCGGCGGCTGGCCGGGCGCCAGGCCCGGGCTGATCACGACCTGCGACACGCCGTCGAGCAGCGTTACGTCGAAGGACGTGTCGCAACCCAGTCGGTACTCCACCTCGCTTTGCGCCAGCGCGTCGCGCAGGGCGGCGAGTCCGCCCGGCTCGGCGCGCGTGTCGGCCACGCGCAAGCGGGCGCCCTGACGGGCGCACCAGCGTGCGGCGGCGACACCCGACTCGCCCAATCCGAGGATCAGGACGAGCGGCGCGTCAGCGCGGGAGGATTCCATCGTATTCATCGCAACTTCAATGTCGAAAGGCCAATCAGCACCAGCATCATGCTGATGATCCAGAAGCGCACCACCACCTGGGTTTCCTTCCAGCCGCCCACTTCGAAGTGATGATGCAGCGGAGCCATGCGGAATATGCGTCTACCTGTTCCATAACGTCGCTTGGTGTACTTGAACCAGGTCACCTGGATCATCACCGACAGCGTTTCGACGACGAACACGCCGCCCATGATGAACAGCACGATTTCCTGGCGCACGATAACCGCGATGGTGCCCAGCGCGCCGCCCAGCGCCAGCGCGCCCACGTCGCCCATGAACACCTGCGCCGGATACGCGTTGAACCACAAAAATGCGAGTCCTGCGCCCCCTATCGCCGCGCACAGCACCATCAACTCGGAAGCGCCGGGGATATACGGGAACAGCAGATACTTCGAATAGTCGACGCGGCCGACCACGTAGGCGAAGATGCCCAGCGCGCTGCCCACCATCACGGTGGGCATGATTGCCAGGCCGTCCAGGCCGTCGGTCAGGTTGACGGCGTTGCTGGTGCCCACGATCACGGCCCAGGTCAGCGCCACGAAGCCCAGCACGCCCAGCGGATAGCTGACGGTCTTGAAGAACGGCACGATCAGGTCGGCGCGCGTCGGCAGGGACATGGTGAAGCCGCTGCCGACCCAGGCCTTGAACAACGGCCACAGATCGGCGTTGGCCGGGGCGGACACGGCGAAGGCCAGGTACACGGCGGCCACCAATCCGATGGTGGCCTGCCAGAAGAACTTCTGCCGCGCGGGCATGCCCTCGGGATCGCGGTAGACGACCTTGCGGTAATCGTCCATCCAGCCGATCCAGCCGAAGCCGAACGTCACCAGCAGCACCACCCAGACGAAGCGGTTGGTCCAGTCCGCCCACAGCAAGGTGCTGATGGCGATGGAAATCAGGATCAGCACGCCGCCCATGGTGGGGGTGCCGGTCTTGACCAGATGGGACTCGGGACCGTACGAACGGACGGCCTGGCCGATCTTCATCTCGGTCAGCTTGCGGATCACGCGCGGACCGGCGACCAGCCCGATCAACAGGGCCGTGGCGCAAGCCAGCACGGCGCGCAGCGTGATGTATTCGAACACGCCCAGGGCGCGCACATCATCGGAAAGCAGACGGGCCAGCTCAAGCAGCATGGTGGTCTCCCGGCGCCTGGGCCGTCTGTCCGTCGTTGGTGGAAAAAGCCGTCACTACCCGCTCCATGCGCATAAAGCGCGAACCTTTGATCAATACGCAGGACGGCCGCAAGCCGCGCAGGGCGGCAACCACTTCGTCTACCGATGCGCAGGCGCGCGCGCCCTCGCCGAATGCGGCGGCTGCCGCACGGCTGGCTTCGCCCAGCGTGATGAGCGCGTCGAGCCCCTGCTCGCGCGCGTAATTGCCCACCTCGACATGCATGGCGGGACCGTTGTCCCCGACTTCGCCCATGTCGCCCAGCACCAGCACACGAGTGCCCGCGATGCGCGCCAGCACGTCGATGGCCACGCGCGCGGAGTCGGGGTTGGCGTTGTAAGAATCGTCGATGAGCAGCGTTCCGTCGCTCATGACCTTGTGCTGCATGCGGCCCGCCACGGGGCTGAAGCCGGCCAGCGCGCGGATCGCCGCTTCCAGCGGCGCGCCCGCGGCGACGGAAGCGGCGATGGCCGCCAGCGCGTTGCGCAGATTGTGCAGGCCGGCCACGGGCAACACCAGGTCGGCCGTGCCCACCGGCGTCACCACCTTGCAACGGGTGGAAGCCACTTCCGCCAGGATCTGCTCGGCGTAGACGTCCAGGCCCGGCTGCAGGCCGAAGCGCAGCGTGCGGCGCGATCCCGCCAGCGCATCCCAGATGGGGGAATACGGCTCATCGCCCGGATAGACGGCCACGCCGTTGTCGGGCAAGGCAGAGATCGCCGCGCCGTTCTCGTGGGCCACCGCCTCGACGCTATGCATGAATTCCTGGTGCTCGCGCTGCGCATTGGTCACCAGGGCGACCGAGGGCGCGGCAATGGCGGCCAGCTGGGCGATCTCGCCCGGATGATTCATGCCCAGCTCGAACACGGCGGCGCGATGCGTGGCGCGCAGGCGCAGCAGCGTCAGCGGCACGCCGATGTCGTTGTTCAGGTTGCCGGCGGTCGCCAGCCGGTTGGTCTCGCCCTTCCAGGCGGCCAGCACGGACGAGATCATTTCCTTGGTGGTGGTCTTGCCATTGCTGCCCGTGACCGCCACCACCGGCAGCGAGTAGCGGGCGCGCCAGGCGGCGCCGATGCGCATCAAGGCCACGCGCGTGTCGCCCAGCACCAGCTGCGGCAGCTTCACGCCCGCGACGGGATGCGCCACCACCGCGGCGCAGGCGCCGCGCGCCTCGGCCTGATCCAGATAGTCGTGGGCGTCGAACTTTTCGCCGGCCAGGGCCACGAAGAGTTCGCCGGCGCCGATGCGGCGGGTATCGGTGGAAACCGTCGCGACCTGCGGCAACAGCAGCGCCAGGCGCGCCCATTCGCGGTCGTCGAACGGCAGTTTCTCGCCGCCGATGTCCTGATAGGTTTCATGGCCCTTGCCAGCCAGCAGCAGCACGTCTTCCGGCGCGCAGGCCCAGACGGTTTGCATGATGGCGCGGGCGCGGTCGACCTGCTCCACTGCATCCGCCGAAGCGGGCACGCCGGCCATGATCTGCCGGACGATGTCCTCGGGCACTTCGTGGCGCGGATTGTCGCTGGACACCACCACGCTGTCGGCCAGTTCCGCCGCGATGCCGCCCATGACCGGACGCTTGCCCGGATCGCGATCGCCGCCGCAGCCGAACAGGCAGACCAACCGGCCCGAGCGGGCGTTCGCCACCGGCCGCAGCGCGGCGAGCGCGCGCGCCAGCGCGTCAGGCGTGTGGGCATAGTCCACCACCACCAGCGGGCCACGGGCGCCCGCGGCCTGAACGGCCAGGGGCTCCACGGTCTGCAGCCGCCCATCGACCGGATCGGTGGCGGCCAGTTCGCGCGCGATCTGCGCGAACGGCAGGCCCAGGCGATAGAGCACGCCGGCGACCAGCAGCAGATTGGAAACGTTGTGCGCGCCCAGCAGGCGCGTGACGATCTGCGCCTCGCCATGCGGCGAGACCAGCGTGAATATCTGTCCCTGGGCAGTCGCCTGCAGGTCGCGCGCGCGCATCGTCGCGGGCACGGCAGCGTCATCGCTCAGGCTGTAGCCGGTGGCGGCCAGTTCCTGCGGCAACGTGGCCAGCAGGCGTCGGCCGGCCTCGTCGTCGGCATTGATTACGGCGCCGCCCAGCTCGGGCCAATGGAACAGGCGGGCCTTGGCGGCCTCGTAGCGTTCCATGGTGCCGTGGTAATCGAGATGATCGCGAGTCAGATTGGTAAAGGCAGCCAGCGCGACGCGCACGCCGTCCATGCGGCCCTGCTCGATACCGATGGATGACGCTTCCATCGCAACGGACTTGGCGCCGGCGTCGCGCATGGCGGCCAGCAGGCGATGCACGGTCAGCACGTCGGGCGTGGTCAGGCTGCCGCCCAGCGTCTGGCCGTCGGGCAACACCGCCCCCAGCGTGCCGATGGTGCCGCAGGCCTTGTCATTGCGGCTCAGCGCGTGCGCGATCCATTGGACCGAAGAGGTCTTGCCGTTGGTGCCGGTAACGGCGACCACGGCCAGCTCGGACGACGGACGGCCGTACCAGGTATCGCCCAACCCGCCCAGCAGGCCGCGCAAGCCGTTGACCTGCAGCAACGGAACCTCGCCGGCCTGGGCCAGCATCGCATCTTCCACGGGCGCTTCGCACAGCACCGCGCGGGCGCCTTGCGCCACGGCCCTTTCTATATAGAGACGTCCGTCGCTGGACAAGCCGGAGCAGGCGACGAACACGTCACCCGGCTCGATCTCGCGCGAGTCCAGCTTGAGATGCGCGGTCAACGACACGCGCTCATGCAACCACGCCACGGTCTGCTCAACCGTGGCGGCTTGGGAATTTGACTGGAAGCCTTTGGCGTTCATCTGCCTGGCTCCTTCAAACCAGCAACAATCGTGGATTCGAAGGGTGCGTCGGGACGCACCCCCATAAGCTGCAGACTCCCGCCGACAATGCGGGAGAACACAGGCGCGGCGATGGCGCCGCCGTAATAGCCGCCGACCGTCGGCTCGTCGATGGACACGGCCACGACGATCTTGGGATCGGACACCGGCGCGAAACCGACATACGAGCTGCGGTAGCGCTGCATGCTGTACTTGCCGTCGACGATCTTGCGCGCCGTGCCGCTCTTGCCGGCCACGCGGTAGCCACGCACTTGCGCGGCCTTGGTGCCTTCGGGGCCGGCGGCGGCTTCCAGCATGCCGCGCACCAGCGCGGTGGTCTTGGGCGTGTAGATGCGTACGCTGGTGGGATCGCTGTCGCGCTTGACCAGCGTCATCGACACCATGTCGCCGTTGCGGGCAAACACGGTATAGGCGCGCGCCACCTGCAGCAGCGACACGGACAGGCCGTAGCCATAGGCCATGGTGGCCTTTTCGATCAGGCGCCAACGCTCCCAGGGACGCAGGCGTCCGGGCGCCGCGCCGGGAAAGCCGACCTGCGGGGCCTGCCCCAGGCCCAGCTCCGTGAAGCGGTTCCACATCTCGCGTGACTCCAGCTTCTCGGAGATCAGGGTCATGCCGATGTTGCTGGACCTGCGCAACACGCCGGCCACGTCCAGCGTGCCGTTGCGGCTGACGTCGCTGATGGTGCTGCCCTGATAGACGAAACGACCGTTGCCGGTCTCGAACATCGTGTTGGGCGTGATCCGACCCAGGTCCAGCGCCAGCGCGGCGGTGAACGGCTTCATGATGGAACCGGGCTCGAACGTGTCGGTAATGGCCTGGTTGCGCAGCTTGGCGCCCTGGAAGGACTCGCGCTTGTTCGGATCGAAGGTCGGCACGTTGGCCAGCGCCAGGATTTCTCCGGTATGCACGTCCAGGACCACGGCGGTCGCGCCCTTGGCCTGGTGCTTGTCCATGGCGTCCTTCAGTTCCTTGAACACCAGGTATTGCAGACGGGTGTCGATGGACAGGCGCAGGTCGCGGCCATCGACCGGCAGGGTGACGGCCTGCACGTCCTCGATGACGCGACCCAGGCGGTCCTTGATGACGCGGCGGCTGCCGGGCCGACCCGACAGCTGCTGGTTGAAGGTCAGCTCGACGCCTTCCTGGCCCTGGTCCTCGACGCTGTTGAACCCGACCACGTGCGCCATCACATCGCCGTCCGGATAGTAGCGGCGCGTTTCAGGCTGCTGGTGCACGCCCGGCAAGCCGAGCTGCTTGATCTTGTCGGCCGCTTCCATCGAGACCTGGCGCTTGAGGTAGACGAAGTTCTTGTCCTCGTCGACCCGGTGCCGCAGATCAGCCGCCGGCATTTCGAGCAGCTTGGCCAGCGCGTCGAGCTGCGCCGGCGTGGACTGCTTCACGTCTTCCGGAATGGCCCAGATAGCGCGCGCCGGCACGCTCGAGGCCAGCACCGCGCCATTGCGGTCCATGATCTTGCCGCGCGTGGCGGACAGCGTCAGCGTGCGCTCGTAGCGACGCTCGCCCTGCTGCTGCAGGAATTCGGTCGACAGCCCCTGCAGGAACAGCGCGCGACCGGCCAGCACGGTGAAACCGCCGAACAGCAGGATCAGCACCAGACGGGCGCGCCACGTCGGCAGCTGACCGCGCAGCACGGGATTGTCGAAGAAAGGGACACGCTTCATTGAGCGCCTCCAGTGGCCGGCGCCTGATTCAGGTACAGCGTGCGGTCCGGCACGATGGAAATCATCTTGAGACTATCGCGCGCAATGGCATCCACGCGCGCGTTGCGCGCCAGTTCGGCACGCTCCAGCTGCAACCGCCGCCAGCCGACTTCGAGGTCGCGCTCCTGCGCCTGATCCCTGCCCAGCTCGACGAAGAGCTGGCGCGACTGATACCGACTGGTGACCAGTGAAATGGCCGACAGCATCAGCAACGCGGCAATGATCAGGTTGACGCGGCCCATCAGCGGCGCCCTCCCTTTCCGCCCTTGCGCGGGACGGCGAGGTCGCTGCCGGGCAAGGACCCCGCATGTACGAAGGCGGCTCCGCCTTCGGCCGGCAACGGCGTGGCGCTACGCTCGGCCGCGCGCAGCACGGCAGAGCGGGCGCGGGCATTGACCGCCACTTCATCGTCCTCGGCCTGGACGCGCCCAAGGGAATACAGAACGGGCTGGGGCATTTCGCTTTCACGCAGGGGCAGGCGTGCATACGCGGCGGCCGGCTTGGCCGCCGCCACGATGCATTGCTTGACCATGCGGTCTTCGAGCGAATGAAAGCTGATCACCGCCAACCTCCCCCCCGGGGCGAGCAGATCTAGAGCTGACGCGAGGGTGCGAGCGAGCTCTTCGAGTTCCCGATTGATGTAAATCCGTAGAGCTTGAAAGGTGCGTGTGGCCGGATGCTGCCCCTTTTCGCGCGTGCGGACGGCGCTGGCGACGCACTCGGCAAGTTCGAGCGTGGTGCGCAGCGGCCTTGTTGCGCGGCGAGCAGCAATCGCCTTTGCAACCTGAAAAGCAAACCGTTCTTCGCCATAATCCGCTATGACCTCCCGCATCTCATCCACACTGGCTTGCGCCAGCCAATCCGCCACCGTGGGACCACGGGTGGTGTCCATCCGCATGTCGAGCGGGCCGTCCCTCATGAAAGAGAAACCACGCTCGGCATCGTCGATCTGAGGCGATGAAACGCCCAGATCCAGCATCACGCCATCGACCTTGTCGATGCCGCGCTGCTGCAATTCTTCGGCCATGGTGGCAAAACCGCCATGCACCACTTGCACCCTGGAATCCTCCGCTGCCAGCGCGGTGGCCACGGCGATCGCCTGGGGATCCTTGTCGAACACCACCAGCCGCGCCTGCGGGCCCAGGCGGCTCAGCAGTTCGCGGCTGTGACCGCCGCGGCCGAACGTGCCGTCCACGAAGACGCCGCGTTCCGCCCGCAAGGCGGCATCCGGCCCGGACTGCGGATGCGACCGTGACGCCCCCTTGCCACCGAAATCGGCCAGCAAAAGCGCGTCCACCGTCGGCTCCAGCAAGACGGGCCGATGTTCGAATTCCATAGCTGTTTCAGAACGAAAACTGGTTCAACACATCCGGCATACCCTTGGCCAGGTCCTCGGCCTCGCGGCTGGCCAGGGTAGCGGCGTCCCACAGCTCGAAGTGCGCGCCCAGACCGAGCAGCATCACATCGCGCGTCATACCGGAAGCGTTGCGCAGTTCAGGAGCGATCAGGACCCGGCCAGAGCCGTCCAATTCCACATCCTGAGCGTTGCCCAGCAACAGCCGCTGCAGCGCGCGGGCCGACATGGGAAAGGCGGCAATCTGCTCGCGCTTCTTTTCCCACTCGGGACGCGGGTACACCAGCAGGCAGCCGTCGGGATGGCGAGTCAGGGTCAGCCGGCCATCGGCCTGCGACACGAGCGCGTCACGGTGCCGGGTCGGAATCGAGATCCGTCCCTTGGCATCCAGCGTGAGCGCGCTGCTTCCCTGAAACACCACTTTTACCCCACTTAATTGCACAATTTCCTACTATTTCCCACTCTACGGTATGGGGCAAACCGGGTCAAGCGCACGGTTGCAATTTTTTCAATCACAACAAGGACTTAGAGCAACTTGTAAAACATAAAAAAAGAAAACCTCCCAATAAATCAGGAGGTTGCGTCACTATCTAAAAGTCCTTCTTGAAAAGTGGCGGCTAACAATGGCTTTGCATTGTTTTGCAGAGTGCTCCCGCCCCCGGCGGCGCGGGCTTCGAACGCCGCGCAGGGCTTGCGACCTTCAGAAATTTGCCGCCTCAGGTTCGCCGACGTCGTGACCCACCATCGGCATCGGCCGGCCTCCCAAGGCCCCGCGGCACGGCACGGCGCCAAGACCCACTGTCGGCGCCCACGCCCGCACGGGGCCGCGCCGCGAAAATATCAATGCAAGACGGGCCTGTAGGCCGGATTCTGTACACCGGGTTGCCCCGGCGGACGATCATTCCTCTGCGCGGCTCATTGCTGAGCCGCTGTAGCCATCTACCCGCATGCTTGGACGGAGCCGCCCTTCGCCGCCCGAAGACCGCACGCATGCCTATTTGATGTTGCTCCGGGTAGAGGTTGCCGCGTTTCACCCTGCGATGCCGCCGCCCGTTACCGGACAGCGCGATACGGAGATGGCCGTACCTGTGCGCGTCGCCGCGCCCGCCCCGCAGACTCGTCTCTGTGGCCCTATTCCTCGACATCGCCCGAAGACGACACCGGACGGCCGTTAGCCGCTACCCTGCCCTGTGGAGTCCGGACCTTCCTCGATGGATTCGCATCCACCGCGATCGTCCAGCCCGCCTTGCGCTGCGTATTCTAGTACACCCCGCGACTCCGTCCCCCTGAGGCACGGGCCCAGGCTTCCTGCGACAATACGCGCTGACTCCCGCATAGACGCCGCAGACACGATTCCTACATGGCCCTCGCAACCCTCATCACCCTGACAGACATCCAGCTGGCCTATGGCCATCACCCGCTGCTGGATCATGCCGACTTCTCCATCCAGGCCGGTGAACGCATCGGCCTGATTGGCCGCAACGGCGCCGGCAAGTCCTCGCTGCTCAGGCTGCTCGACGGCCGGACCCTGCCCGACGATGGCGACATCGCCCGCAGCTCGGGCCTGCGCGTGACCACCGTCGAGCAGGAGCCCGAGCTCGACGAGAACGCCACCGTGTTCGACGTGGTCTGCAACACGGAAGGCGACCATGAAGACTGGCAGCGCCCGTCGCGCGTGCGCGCCGTGCTGGAAAAGCTCGGCCTGCCCGCGGACGCGCAGATCGCCGGCCTGTCGGGCGGCACGCGCAAGCGCGTGGCCCTGGCCCGCGCCCTGGTCGACGAGCCGGATCTGCTGCTGCTGGACGAGCCCACCAACCACCTGGACTTCGACGGCATCGCCTGGCTGGAAGACATGCTGCGCAACTGGAAAGGCGCGGCCGTCATCATCACCCACGACCGCCGCTTCCTGGACGCCGTGGCGACCCGCATCGTCGAACTGGACCGCGGGCGCCTGCTCAGCTTTCCGGGCAATTTCTCGCAATGGCAGGAGCGCAAGGCCCAGTGGCTGGAATCCGAGCGCCTCGAACAGGCGCGCTTCGACAAGCTGCTGGCCCAGGAGGAAGTGTGGATCCGCAAGGGCGTGGAAGCCCGCCGCACCCGCAACGAAGGCCGCGTGCGTCGGCTCGAGCGCCTGCGCGTCGAGCGCGCCGAGCGCCGCGAGCGCGTGGGCAACGTGTCGCTCGCGCTGGCAGAAGGGCAACGCTCCGGCAAACTCGTCGCCGAACTCGAACACGTCGGCAAGCACTTCGGTGACAAGACCGTGGTGGATGACTACTCGACCACCATTCTGCGTGGCGACCGCATCGGCATCATCGGCCCCAACGGCGCCGGCAAGACCACGCTGCTGAAACTGATCCTGGGCGAAATGACGCCCGACAGCGGCAACACCCGCATGGGCACCAACGTCGAGGTCGCCTATTTCGACCAGATGCGCGCCCAGCTCGACGAGAACGCGACGCTGGTGGACATCATCAGCCCGGGCAGCGAGTGGGTGGAGATCGGCGGCACGCGCAAGCACGTCATGAGCTACCTGGGCGACTTCCTGTTCTCGCCGGCGCGCGCCGGATCGCCGGTGCGCAGCCTGTCGGGCGGCGAACGCGCGCGCCTGCTGCTGGCGCGGCTGTTCGCACGCCCCGCCAACGTGCTGGTGCTGGACGAACCCACCAACGACCTGGATATCGAAACGCTGGAACTGCTGGAAGAGCTGCTGCAGGAATACTCCGGCACCGTGCTGCTGGTCAGCCACGACCGCGCCTTCCTGAACAACGTCGTCACGCAGACCATCGCGTCGGAAGGCGATGGTCGCTGGCGCGATTATGTGGGCGGCTACGACGAATGGCTGATACAACGCCCGGCGCCCAGCGAGCCTGCCGCTGACACGGACAAGGCATCCAAGCCGGCGCTCGACGAAGCCGCCGCGCGCGCCAAGGCCGCCAAGCCGAAGCCGGCGCGCGCCGCGAAGATGAACTCCTGGGAACTGCGCGAACTGGAAGGCCTGCCCGACGCCATCGCTGCGCTCGAGGCGCAGCAGGCCGAGCTGGCCGGCAAGCTGGCCGACGGCAGCCTTTACCGGGACGCGCCGGCGGAAGTGGAGCGGATCAACGGCGAACTGGCCAAGCTGGAGAGCGAACTGGAAGAGAAATTCGCCCGCTGGGAACTGCTGGAAGCGCGCCGAGAAAGCGCGCTCTGAGCATGAAAAAGCCCTGCTTATATATAAGCAGGGCTTTTTTCTGCGTGGATCATTTCGGCCGGCCGTCCCGGCCCGATGCTCAGACCTGGGCGCGCCAGGCCAATGCTTCGCCCGCGGCCAGCGGCACCAGGGCAGTATTGCCGAAAGGCAGTTCGTCCGGCACCTGATAGGTTTCGCGGACCAGCGTCAGCTTGCCGGTATTGCGCGGCAGCCCGTAAAAGTCAGGGCCATGGAAACTGGCGAAGCCTTCCAGCTTATCCAGCGCGCCCGCCGCGTCAAAGGCCGTTGCGTAGAGTTCCATCGCATGCAGGGCTGTGTAGCAACCGGCGCAACCACAAGCATGCTCCTTCAGGCCACGCGCATGCGGCGCGCTGTCCGTGCCCAAGAAGAAGCGCGGACTGCCGCTGGTGGCGGCCGCGACCAAGGCCTGGCGATGCGTCTCGCGCTTGAGGATGGGCAGACAGTACCAATGCGGCCGCACGCCACCCTGGAAGATCGCGTTGCGGTTGTACAGCAGATGCTGCGGCGTGATGGTGGCGGCGATCGGCCCTTCGGCGTCGCGCACGTACTCGGCGCCTTCCTTGGTCGTGATGTGTTCGAACACGACCTTCAAGGCGGGGAAGGCGCGGCGCAACGGCTTCATCACGCGCTCGACGAACACAGCCTCGCGGTCGAACACATCGATGGCCGGGTCCGTGACTTCGCCATGCACCAGCAAAGGCATGCCGCATTTTTCCAGCGCTTCCAGCGCCTTCGCACACTTGCCCAGCAGATCGGTAACGCCCGCGTCGGAGTTGGTGGTGGCGCCAGCGGGATACAGCTTCACCGCATAGACCTGGCCGGATTCATGCGCGCGGAAGATCTCCTCGCCCGACGTGTTGTCGGTCAGGTACAGCGTCATCAGCGGCGTGAAGGCGTCGGCATTGCCACCCGCCTTGGCCAGGGCCTCCAGGATACGGCCGTGATAGGCGATTGCCTGCTCGGTCGTGGTCACCGGCGGCTTGAGGTTCGGCATGATGATGGCGCGCGCGAACTGCCGCGCCGTATCGGCGACCACGGCTTCCAGCGCCGCGCCGTCGCGCAAGTGCAGATGCCAGTCGTCGGGGCGGGTGATGGTGAGTTGCTTGATTTGCGCAGTAGACATGGGTCGCTTCTTGCTTAATCCGCCAGGGGCATACCCCGCTCGGCCAGCGCGCAGAACATCGCGCTGCCCAAGGGAATGACGGCATCGTTGAAATCAAAATGGGAGTTGTGCAGCACGCAGCCGGAATCCGCTCCGCCCTGCCCCAGCCGGAAATACGCGCCGGGCTTGGTCTGCAGCATGAAGGAGAAGTCTTCCGAACCCATGGAAGGCGTCAGGTCACGAACCACGTTTTCCTTGCCGATCATCTCGGTCGCGATATCGGCGACGAGGTTGGCGTGCTGCGGGGTGTTCAAGGTCGCCGGATAGATGCGTTCGTAGATGAGCTCGGCGCTGCCGCCGAAGGCGCCCGCGATCGCCGTCACCAATTCGCGCATGCGCGTCTCGACCATCTCCTGCACTGATTTGCGGAAGGTGCGGACCGTGCCGACCAGCTTCGCCTCGCGCGGAATCACGCTCATGGCGCCGGGATGGCCGGCCTGCATGGAGCCGATGGAAACAACGGCCGAATCCAATGGATTCACATTGCGCGACACGATCGTCTGCAAGGCGGTGATGATCTGCCCGGCGATGGTCACCGGATCGATGGTCTGATAGGGATGGGCGCCGTGGCCGCCACGCCCCGTGATCTGGATCTCGAAGCGGTCTGCGGCCGCCATCATCGGACCGGGATTAATGCCCACCGTGCCCGGTTTCAGGCCAGGCCAGTTATGCAGGGCATAGATGGCATCGCACGGAAAGGTGTCGAACAAGCCGTCTTCCAGCATGGCGCGCGCGCCACCGCGGCCTTCTTCCGCAGGCTGGAAGATCAGCACGGCGGTGCCGTCGAAGTTGCGCGTCTGCGCCAGGTACTTCGCCGCACCGATCAGGATCGCCGTGTGTCCGTCATGGCCGCAACCGTGCATCAGGCCCGGCTTGGTGGACTTGTGGCCAAACTCGTTGTCTTCAGTCATTGGCAAGGCATCCATGTCGGCGCGCAAGCCGATCATGCGTCCACTATCGCAACGCTTGCCGCGAATCACGCCGACCACGCCGGTCTTGCCTATGCCCCGATGCACTTCGATGCCCAACGCTTCCAGCGAGCCGGCCACGATGCCCGAGGTGCGCACCTCCTCGAATCCCAGCTCGGGATGGGCGTGCAAATCGCGCCGCAGCGCTGTCAATTCGTCATGAAACAGCCGAATTGATTCCAGGGGAGACCTTGCGTACATAGGAGGTTACACAATGATGTGGTAGGAGGGACCAGTCTGTATATTTTAGTTGCTACAGAGGATAAATGGCTTTGTCTTTACGGGAGAGACACGTTATGCTCCGGCCGCAGGACAATTTTTCCAACAGCCAGAGAAGGAGCGCCGCATTATGGCCACAACCTCCAAACCCGCGACCGCGCGCAAGCCGAACGCTGCATTCATGAAGCCCCTGACCCCGAGCGCCGAACTGGCTGCCGTCATCGGTTCGGAAGCCGTGCCGCGTACCGAGGTCACCAAGAAGATCTGGGAATACATCAAGAAGCACAACCTGCAAGATGCCAGCAACAAGCGCAACATCAACGCCGATGCCAAGCTGCGCCCGATCTTCGGCAAGGATCAGGTCACGATGTTCGAACTGACCAAGCTGGTCAACGCGCATCTGAAGTAAGCAGGCTAAGGGCGTACGGCGTACGTCCCTGCCTCTTGCCATTGCGACGCCCAGGCTTTGGTCCGGGCGCATCGCTCACACAGCGCCGGCGGGTTCATCGCCAGGCAGCATCCCAGCCCCACGGGCAATCAAGCAAGCCAGCACCTCTCGCCTTTTGCACGGATGGAATCCGTGGCATTGCCGATTGCGTGGTGAGCCCCCACTGCCTCGAAACCCGCGTCGATATTGACTCTCCGCGTGGCTCTCAAAATTTGCGATGTGGATGCCGAGCATGCGGCGCCGTGCTTGGATCAGTGATGCCACGACGGTCGCGTGGTGCCATCGTCCCCGAACTGAGACTCCTGATGGACGCAGACTGCCATGTGTAGACATGCTGCCCGCACAGCGTCATAGGTGCTAGACCTCGCCATGCGATGGAACGCCGCGACCGGCAAGGCAGCGCTCATGCTGGGTCACTGCGCTCTGCATGCGTCGCGCCAATGACAAGGCCGGCAAGAGCCGGCCTTGATGTGATGGGCTCAAATCCGCATCAGGCGTAATGCGTCGGCGCGTTGCCCTCCAGCAGCGCCAGCAGGCCCTTGATCAGGCGGTACAAGACCCAGACCACCGTCGCGGCAAGGCCTATCCAGCCGATGAAGATATACACGGCCAGGGCACTGATCGCCATCCACAGCAGCGCCCACCAGAACGTGCGCAGCAACCAGTCGAAGTGCGCGGCGTAGACCGTGCCAGCCACGTCGGCGCGCTTCAGATACATCAGCACGACAGACGCCAGCGTGGCAATGCCCAGAAAACCGCTGCTGAGAAAGCCGAGCGCATACAGGCCATAGGCCACGTAGGTCAGCGTGCGCAGGTCCAGTTTCGTACCGGGCCCGGGGGTCTGGGTATCACTCACGATAACGCTCCAACGAATAGATTTCGGTCAATCTTACCGCACAAACACCCCCCATCCACGGGCGTTGTTATTTATGCACAATGAGGATTGGCGCGGGTTTCCAGGCCATCACGTATCGATCTCGGGCATTTGGACTAGGCGCTCGGCACTTCTGGCCAACATACTTTGCCATGCGAGCTCGGACCATCGGGAATCGGGTTGGCTTGCCTGGCGTTGGCGCGGGAAGCATGACTGGTGCATGTCCTGTCACGAACGGTGGCCAGTGAGCTTGGATTTTCGCGACCAGTGCATGCCTGAGTGTCGAAGACGGCGTGGCGAGGAAGTGTTGGCGGATGGATATCATTTGGAGCTCAGGGTGCCGGCCCCTGCCCCGTCTCGACGATAGCGGGCACCTGGATCAAACGAATACAGACGAACGCAAGTCGCAGTGCCCCTGAGCCCGCGGGCTAGATTCTTTGCGCGTTGCCGGGCTGACACACTCTTCTCCAGAGCGTCCATGCCAGGTGCAGGAACGCGCGCAATCGACGGGACGGCCGCTGGCGGACAAAGAGCGACCAGCCGAGCGCTGTAGTCGATGCTGTTTTTCGAGACGCTGGGGCGGCCACAGAGCTAGAAGCGCATCGGCATTTACACCTTTCTTGTCCGTTTTGGCTGGCATTACCATGAAGAGAGTGGAGGCACGCGGTGAACGTCAGCGTGCTGGCCGATCATGTGCCCATGCGACGGCTGAGCGGGGACTACCTGCCGCGCTTGCGACAGGTAGTGGAACAGATCCGTGAGCTCTTGGCTGCCTGACCTGGGCATGCCGTGGTCAGAAGCAGGCCTTGCCACGCTCAAGGACAGAATCTTGCGGAGGTAGCTGGCGCTGAAGAATCTCTGCAACCCCGTGGGGCTTTACCGCCCCGCATTCTCGATGGCCAGACGCGGCCCAAGTGCCTTCTCGTCCACGCCTAAAGCAAAGGCCCCGCGGCGCAAGCCGCGGGGCCTTTCTTGTATTCATGTCTGGTGCGTGCCATGGCTGGTACAGGCCTGGCCCGGCACTAGCCTGGCGACCGACGCGCAGCCCGTCCGCCCGCAAGGCGTCCCGGCATTTGCGTACCCGCAAAAACAAAACCCCGCAGCGGTAAGCTGCGGGGTTCTGAGCAATAAAAGCCTGACGATGACCTACTTTCACAGACGTCCGTCCACTATCATCGGCGCAAAGTCGTTTCACTGTCCTGTTCGGGATGGGAAGGAGTGGGACCAACTCGCTATGGTCGTCAGGCGTAACCGGTTGAGCGCGCGCTAAGGGCGTGCGCTCCAATCTTGGAAGAAACACAACAAGCGGATCAGAGAGTTATCTCGATGATCGCGCACTCGGGTTGTAATCGATGTTGGCTGGCTGCTGACGGGGCAGCCAGATTTTGTATTGAACGACACTTGTATACGCTATACACCAGGTCATAACCATCAGTGTTATAGGATCAAGCCTCACGAGCAATTAGTATCGGTTAGCTTAACGCATTACTGCGCTTCCACACCCGACCTATCAACGTCCTGGTCTCGAACGACTCTTTAGGGGGATCAAGTCCCCGGGATACCTAATCTTCAGACGAGTTTCCCGCTTAGAT
Organism: Achromobacter sp. Marseille-Q0513; assembly: GCF_018195695.1. NCBI lineage: Bacteria > Pseudomonadati > Pseudomonadota > Betaproteobacteria > Burkholderiales > Alcaligenaceae > Achromobacter > Achromobacter sp. Marseille-Q0513. The sequence goes on from NZ_JAGTJY010000026.1 coordinate 43,652, forward strand.
GCCTTCAGCGGTTATCTCTTCCGTACTTAGCTACCCGGCAATGCCATTGGCATGACAACCGGTACACCAGAGGTACGTCCACTCCGGTCCTCTCGTACTAGGAGCAGGCTCCGTCAAGTATCCAACGCCCACGGCAGATAGGGACCAAACTGTCTCACGACGTTTTAAACCCAGCTCACGTACCTCTTTAAATGGCGAACAGCCATACCCTTGGGACCGGCTACAGCCCCAGGATGAGATGAGCCGACATCGAGGTGCCAAACACCGCCGTCGATATGAACTCTTGGGCGGTATCAGCCTGTTATCCCCAGAGTACCTTTTATCCGTTGAGCGATGGCCCTTCCATTCAGAACCACCGGATCACTATGTCCTGCTTTCGCACCTGTTCGACTTGTCAGTCTCACAGTCAAGCACGCTTATGCCATTGCACTATCAGCACGATTTCCGACCGTACCTAGCGTACCTTCGAACTCCTCCGTTACACTTTGGGAGGAGACCGCCCCAGTCAAACTGCCCACCATGCACTGTCCCCGATCCGGATAACGGACCAAGGTTAGAACCGCAAACAAACCAGGGTGGTATTTCAAGGATGGCTCCACGTGATCTAGCGACCACGCTTCAAAGCCTCCCACCTATCCTACACAGGCCGGTTCACAGTCCAATGCAAAGCTACAGTAAAGGTTCATGGGGTCTTTCCGTCTAGCCGCGGGTAGATTGCATCATCACAAACACTTCAACTTCGCTGAGTCTCAGGAGGAGACAGTGTGGCCATCGTTACGCCATTCGTGCAGGTCGGAACTTACCCGACAAGGAATTTCGCTACCTTAGGACCGTTATAGTTACGGCCGCCGTTTACCGGGGCTTCGATCAAGAGCTTGCACCCCATCACTTAACCTTCCGGCACCGGGCAGGCGTCACACCCTATACGTCGACTTTCGTCTTTGCAGAGTGCTGTGTTTTTAATAAACAGTCGCAGCCACCGATTCTCTGCGACCCCATCATGCTAAGCGCGCAGGCGCTTCACACTACCGGGGTATACCTTCTCCCGAAGTTACGGTATCAATTTGCCGAGTTCCTTCTCCTGAGTTCTCTCAAGCGCCTTGGAATATTCATCCCGTCCACCTGTGTCGGTTTGCGGTACGGTCTCGTACAGCTGAAGCTTAGAGGCTTTTCTTGGAACCACTTCCAATCACTTCGCAAGCAATGCTCGCTCGTGCCATACCCTTGATTTACGCGCCCGGATTTGCCTAAGCGCCATCTTCGATACAGCAACAGGGACATCCAACACCCTGATGATCTTCCGCGATCCGTCCCCCCATCGCACTGTACGACGGTGCTGGAATATTAACCAGCTTCCCATCAGCTACGCATCTCTGCCTCGCCTTAGGGGCCGACTCACCCTGCGCCGATGAACGTTGCGCAGGAAACCTTGGACTTACGGCGAGGGGGCTTTTCACCCCCTTTATCGCTACTCATGTCAGCATTCGCACTTCTGATACCTCCAGCAGCCTTTACAAGCCACCTTCGCAGGCTTACAGAACGCTCTCCTACCGCGTGTACAAAGTACACACCCGCAGCTTCGGTTTATCGCTTAGCCCCGTTACATCTTCCGCGCAGGACGACTCGATCAGTGAGCTATTACGCTTTCTTTAAAGGATGGCTGCTTCTAAGCCAACCTCCTGACTGTCTATGCCTTCCCACTTCGTTTCCCACTTAGCGATAATTCGGGACCTTAGCTGGCGGTCTGGGTTGTTTCCCTCTTGAGTCCGGACGTTAGCACCCGGTGCTCTGTCTCCCAAGCTGTACTTGCAGGTATTCGGAGTTTGCCATAGTTTGGTAAGTCGCCATGACCCCCTAGCTATAACAGTGCTCTACCCCCTGCAGTAATACTTGAGGCACTACCTAAATAGTTTTCGGAGAGAACCAGCTATTTCCAGATTTGTTTAGCCTTTCACCCCTATCCACAGCTCATCCCCTAATTTTTCAACATTAGTGGGTTCGGTCCTCCAGCACGTGTTACCGTGCCTTCAACCTGGCCATGGATAGATCATCTGGTTTCGGGTCTACACCCAGCGACTGAATCGCCCTATTCGGACTCGCTTTCGCTACGGCTTCCCTATTCGGTTAACCTTGCCACTGAATGTAAGTCGCTGACCCATTATACAAAAGGTACGCAGTCACCCCTTACGAGGCTCCTACTGTTTGTATGCATACGGTTTCAGGATCTATTTCACTCCCCTTCCGGGGTTCTTTTCGCCTTTCCCTCACGGTACTGGTTCACTATCGGTCGATCACGAGTATTTAGCCTTGGAGGATGGTCCCCCCATCTTCAAACAGGATTTCACGTGTCCCGCCCTACTTTTCTTACGCTTAGTTCCACACTCAAGATTTCATCTACAGGGCTATCACCTGCTACGGCCGGGCTTTCCATCCCGTTCGATTATCCTGAATGCTAAAACGTAAAGGCTCTTCCGATTTCGCTCGCCACTACTTTCGGAATCTCGGTTGATTTCTTTTCCTCGAGCTACTGAGATGTTTCAGTTCACCCGGTTCGCTTCCACTGACCTATGTATTCAGTCAGGGATACTCCTTGCGGAGTGGGTTTCCCCATTCGGATATCTGCGGATCAAAGCTTGTTTGCCAGCTCCCCGCAGCTTTTCGCAGGCTACTACGTCCTTCATCGCCTGTGATCGCCAAGGCATCCACCATATGCACTTAGTCGCTTGATCCTATAACGCTGTAGGCTATAGGACCTGAGTATTAGCGTTTGTGCCGTTCATAAGTTTCAAAGCAGTCTGAAGTTATTCACTTCAGTCTTGAGAACTTGAAACAAAATTAATGCAATCACAACCCGTACCCATCTTCATCAGCGAAGCTGACTACTCGATGAGCACATTTTGTTGTGCTTCTTCCAGATTGTTAAAGAACGAATATAGCTGTTAGGTAAAACCTAACTCATAAGACCGTCTGCAATCTGCACACGACGCTATGAGTTAGCCTCTACATCTCACCAGGCGACCGACTCGCGTCAATCAGTGGTGGAGGTGAACGGGATCGAACCGATGACATCCTGCTTGCAAAGCAGGCGCTCTCCCAGCTGAGCTACACCCCCATATCCTGCTCAACGCAGAATACCTGGTGGGTCTGGTTGGATTCGAACCAACGACCCCCGCCTTATCAAGACGGTGCTCTAACCGACTGAGCTACAGACCCAAAACCTTCTCGGATCAGTAGTCAGAAGTCATGGACATAGGGAGGAATCCCTCTACCCAAGCCCACAACCGATCCCAGCTATATCAAACAACCGATAAGAGTGGACGCTTAACACGAGCACTAAGCTCTGAAAGGAGGTGATCCAGCCGCACCTTCCGATACGGCTACCTTGTTACGACTTCACCCCAGTCATGAATCCTACCGTGGTAATCGCCCCCCTTGCGGTTAGGCTAACTACTTCTGGTAAAACCCACTCCCATGGTGTGACGGGCGGTGTGTACAAGACCCGGGAACGTATTCACCGCGACATGCTGATCCGCGATTACTAGCGATTCCGACTTCACGCAGTCGAGTTGCAGACTGCGATCCGGACTACGATCGGGTTTCTGGGATTGGCTCCCCCTCGCGGGTTGGCGACCCTCTGTCCCGACCATTGTATGACGTGTGAAGCCCTACCCATAAGGGCCATGAGGACTTGACGTCATCCCCACCTTCCTCCGGTTTGTCACCGGCAGTCTCATTAGAGTGCCCTTTCGTAGCAACTAATGACAAGGGTTGCGCTCGTTGCGGGACTTAACCCAACATCTCACGACACGAGCTGACGACAGCCATGCAGCACCTGTGTTCCGGTTCTCT
>NZ_JAGTJY010000270.1:0-5597 GCF_018195695.1 Achromobacter sp. Marseille-Q0513
GTATTGATCTCATATAGTGAGTATTTAGAGAGGCCGTCGCAGGACGACCTGATCGTTCCCCTGGCAGTCTTGCCAATACGGGCGCATGCCGCCCCCGGCTAAAATTCCCGGATTCCTCACATGGCCGCTACATGCAACGCCCCGCTCCCGCCAATCTCCCGCCCCTGGATCCCGCCTCCCTCGAACACAGCGCCGCCGCCGCGGATCATCTGCGCGCGGCCATCCGGACCGCTTCCGGCTGGCTGCCGTTCGACCACTGGATGGCGGAAGCGCTGTACGCGCCGGGGCTGGGCTACTACGCGGCCGGCAACGTCAAGCTGGCCGACCCGGCCGACGCCGCCGCGCTGCCGGCGGGCGACTTCGTCACCGCGCCACAGCTCACGCCGCTGTTCGCGCGCACGCTGGCGCGCCAGGCCGCCGACGTGCTGGCGCAGACCGGCACGTCCGCCGTGCTGGAATTCGGCGCCGGCACCGGCGCGCTGGCCGAAGGCGTGCTGCGCGAGCTGGACGCGCTGGGCCAGACGCACGCCGAATACCTGATCCTGGAAGTGTCGGCCGACCTGCGCGCGGTCCAGGCAGAACGGCTGGCGCCCTTCGGTGCGCGCGTGCGCTGGCTGGACGCGCTGCCGACGTCCTTCTCTGGCTGCGTGCTGGCCAACGAAGTGCTGGACGCCATGCCGGTGTCGCTGTTCCGCTGGAGCGAGGACGCAATGCCGCTCGAACGCGGCGTGGCCTTGGGCGCGCACGGCGAATTCGTCTGGGAAGACCGCCCCGCCAGCCCCGCGCTGGCGGCCGCGCTGGCCGAGCGCATGCCGGCCCTGCCCGGCTACGTCTCCGAGATCAATCTGCAGGCCGAGGCCTGGATCGGCGCGATGGGCGGCTGGCTGGAACGCGGCGCGGCGCTGCTGATCGACTACGGCTTTCCGCGCAGCGAGTACTACCATCCGCAGCGCGCGGGCGGCACGCTGATGTGCCATCTGCGGCACCACGCCCATGGCGATCCCTTCACCGCGCCGGGCCTGCAGGACATCACCGCCCACGTGGACTTCACGGCCATGGCCGACGCCGCGCAGGCGGCGGGGCTGCAGGTGCTGGGCTATACCTCGCAGGCGCGCTTCCTGATGAACGCCGGCCTGATGGAGCTGCTGGCGCAGCTCGACCCCTCGGATGCGGCCGCCTATGCGCGCGCCGTCGCGCCGGTGCAGAAGCTGCTGTCGGAAGCCGAGATGGGCGAGCTGTTCAAGGTGCTGGCGGTGGGCCGTGGCATCACCGCGCCGCTGCGCGGCTTCGCGCGCGGCGACCGGCTCGGCAAGCTCTGAACCTGGGCGGCAACCCTGGAGAAGCCGCGCGCCAGGCTGCGCGGCGGTTTGACGGCGCGTCCCGATCGTGAAGACGCGCCCCCCGCCTTGAAGACGCCTACCGGCCTCAGTTCGCCGGCGACGCCAGCGCTTCCAGGCTCGCCAGCCGGGCCTGCCTGACCCCTTCCTTGATACGTGCCGGATCGCCCGCGCAGGCGCGCGCGATGGCGCCGGCGTCCACGCCGCGCGCCGCGTCCACGCGAGCCTGCCATGCGGCTTCGTCAACGGTCCGCAGCACGGCGGCCGCCTGAATCAGATCCATGAAGCGCTCGGGCTTGCGCAGCGCGTCGGCGCGCTCGATCAGCGCCAGCTGCGCATACGCGCCGTCCTGTTGGTCTACCGCCTCCAGGCCGGACAGCATCTCCGGCAGCAGGCGCGCGCAATCATTGCATTCGGTGGGCACCCGCAGGCGCCGGCCCAGGGCTTCGCGCTCGGTCGTCAGCCGGCACATCAGCGCATAGCGCGACGCCAGCGGCAGGCCCAGCGCGGCGGCCCGGTCCACGTCCACGCCCACGATCGTCGACTCCCGCAATTCCGGCATCACCCGAGCCAGCGCGCCGGACTGGTGCAACACGTCCAGCATGCGCGACGGCTTGGCGGTCATGAGGCCGCGCGACAGTTCCTTCCACACGCGCTCGGCCACCAGCGCGTCGGCCTCGCCAGCCTCGACCATGCGGCGGCACAGCGCCAGCGTCTCGGGCGCGATGCTGAAATCGGCGAAGCGCGCCGCGAAACGGCCCAGCCGCAGGATGCGCACGGGGTCTTCCTCGAAGGCCTCGCCCACGTGGCGGAACACGCGCGCGCGCAGGTCGGCCTGGCCGCCCAGCGGGTCGACCAGCTCGCCATCGGGCTTGCGCGCGATGGCGTTGACGGTAAGGTCGCGACGGCGCAGATCGTCTTCCAGCGTCACGTCGAGGCCGGTATGGAAGGTGAAGCCCTTGTAGCCGTGGCCGGACTTGCGCTCGGTGCGGGCGAGCGCGTATTCCTCTTTGGTGCGCGGATGCAGGAACACCGGAAAATCGCCGCCCACGGGCATGAAGCCCCGGCGCGCCATGTCCTCGGGCGTGGCGCCGACCACGACCCAGTCCTGGTCGCCGGCCGGCAGGCCCAGCAGGGCGTCGCGCACCGCGCCGCCCACGATATAGACCTGCAGGCCCTGGGTTGCGGGGTCCTGCGTCATGGCAGCGTGGTGCTTTCGGCGCCCAGGGGCACGACCTTGCCCAGCCGCTCCTTCAGGGATTGAGGCTGGCCGCTGAACATGGCCGCGTAATAGACGGAGTTCGACATCACGTTCTTGACGTAGGTGCGCGTCTCGTTGAACGGGATGGTCTCGGCGAAGATCGCGCCCTCGACCGGGTGTGTGAAGGTGGAACGCCAGTTGTGCGGCCGCCTCGGGCCGGCGTTATAGCCGGCGCTGGCCAGCATCTGCGAACCGTCCAGGTCGCGCAGCACCATGTTCAGGTAGTTGGTGCCCAGCTCGGTGTTGGTGTCGAAATCGTTGACGCTGGCGGGCGTGAAATTGGTCATGCCGATCTTGCCCGCGACCCATTTGGCGGTGGCCGGCATCAGCTGCATCAGGCCCGAGGCGCCCACGTGCGAGCGCGCGTCCATGATGAAGCGCGATTCCTGCCGGATCAGGCCATAGACCCAGGCCGGGTCCAGCGCGATGGCGTTGGCCTTGGCCGTGACGCGGCCCTCGAAGGGCGCGATGAAGCGCTGGCTGAAATCGAATTCCTTCTCGGTGCGGTCCGAGGTGTTGACCACGCGGTCGTAGATGTTCTCGGCGCGCGCCAGCTCGGCGGCCGCCATCAGCTGGCGGTCGCTCATGCCGCGCAGCGCGAAGTTCCATTCGGGCACGGCCTCGGCGCGCCATCCCAGCCGGAACAGCTGCACGGCGCGGCGCAGGCCGGGATTGGCGCGGGCCTCGGCGATCTCGGCATCGGAAATCGGCGCGGGACGCGGCGGCACCGTGATGCGGCGCCCCAGTTCCTCGGCGGCCAGCTGGCCATAGAAATCGAAGCGGTCGGCGATGCCGGCGTAGGCGGCCTGGGCCTGGTCCTTGCGGCCGGTGGCGGCCAGTCCGCGCGCCTTCCAGTAGACCCAGGAGGTGTCGGCGCGCTGGGCCGGCGGCATCTCGTCGATGGACTCGATGACCCACTTCCAGTCGATCTTGGGCTGGCGCAGCGCGGCCCGCACCTTCCAGCCGGCGTTGTAGTCGGTCATGCGGATATGGCCGGCCTCGCGATACCAATCGTTGGCGCGGCTGTCCAGGTTCAGCGCGGCGGCCAGCGCGTACTGGCCGCGCACCCAGGCGAGATTGGACTTGGCCATGGACTTGGCCCATTCGCGGCGCAGGTAGGAGTCGGCCACGCTGACGTCGGAGCGGGCCAGGCGCGCCAGCGCGATGGTCACCAGCTCTTTCTCGTTGCGGCCCACCGGCAGGCGGTCCTGCCGGGTGAGCCACTTCATCGGATCCTTGATGAGCAGATCGTAGGTCTTCTGGTCGCGCGGCTCGAACATGTACTGCACGAACTTGCGCGCGTCGGTGGTCTTGTTGGCCTCGATGGCGTCGCGCAGCTGCGGCTCGAGCTCGTCCCAGCCCAGGACGCGGTCAGCCACCAGCTGGTCGTACAGGCCCCAACAGGCGGTGCCGGGCTGGAACACGGCCATGGCCTGGGCGGCGGTGGCGCGCTGGCCGCTCATGTGCTTGGCATCGAGGATCGCGCATTCGATCTGCGCGTTGCTGTTCTTTACCGGCGCCAGCTTGCGCACGGTGTCGAAGTCGCCGCTGCGGGCGGCGGCCAGCAGCCAGTCGCCGCGCAGGCGGTCGGCCAGGTAGGCATCGGCATTGCCGCTGATGAAACGCTGCAGGTCGGCGTTGGGCCGCCCGCCGGCAGGCGGCGACCACAGCTGGTAACGCAGCAGCCAGTATTCCGGATAGATGCCGAGCGGATCGGATTTGGCCTGTGGCACCAGCGCGCCCAGCACCGACCATTGCTTGCGGTTCATGGCCTCGCGCGCGGCCTGGACGGCGGCCAGCGCGGGCGTATCGTTGGTGGGCGGCAGGCCGGCCAGCACGGCCGGCGGCACGGCGATGGCGGGCTGCGGCGCCTGGGCGGCGGGCTGGGGCTGCGGATTGACCGAGGCGCTGCGCTGCTGCGCGTCGACCGGCGCGCAGGCGGCGGTGAACAGCGCCAGCAGCGGCAACCAGCGGCGCAGGCCGGCGCCGGCCTGAGCGGCGGACGCCGGCCGCGCGGATTTCTGATACCGTCCGGATTGCAGGGCGTGTGCCATGGGTGTCTTCCTCACGTGCCAGCCTTGTTCTGCGCCTGGTCGCAGGCCTGCATTTTTGCTTTCATTTTCCACCCTCGTTACCGCTACCGCATGACTACGCAAAATACTCCAGAGGATACCGCAGTCCCGCTGCGCGCGCGATTGCGCCAACTGCGCGCCGACCTGCCGGAAAGCCAGCGCAGCCGCGGCGGTCTGCTGATGCGCGCAAGGCTGTTCACCTGGCTGAACGCCGCCCGCGACGAAGCGGTCAAGGCCGGCCGCCGCGCGCCCTCCATCGTGGCCGCGTTCTGGCCCATGGAGGACGAGCCCGACCTGCGCCCGCTGCTCGAGCAATGGGTGGAAGCCGGCATCACCGTGGTGCTGCCGGTGGTGCGCGAACGCAACGCGCCGCTGGCCTTCCTGCCCTGGACGCCGGACGCCCCCATGCGCAGCGGCGCCTACGGCATCCAGGAACCCGCCGCGGGCGACGAACTGCCGCCCGACGTGGTGCTGGCGCCCACGCTCGGCTTTACCCAGTTTGGCGACCGCGTGGGTTACGGCGGCGGCTACTACGACCGCACGCTGGCCGCGCTGCGCGACGGCGGCCAGCCCTTCACCGCCATCGGCATCGCCTGGAGCTGCGGCGAGCTGGACGCCGACTACGAGCCGGCCGAACACGATTACCCGCTGGACGCCATCCTGACCGACGAAGGCTGGGTGCCCGAGGCGCCGCTGTCGCAACCCGGCAAGGGCGGCAAGACGCTGTTTTCCTATCGGCTCGGCTGAGCCAGGCCCCGCCCCGGGGCGCGCGCCGGGGGGCGGCGTCGGGGGCGGGCGGCCGGGCGGGGGGGGCGCGCCCGGGGGGGGCGGGGGGGCGCGGCCCGGGCGGGCCGCGCCCCCTCCCGCCGGGCGGGGCCCCCCCCCCGCCGCCCCCCCGGGGAGGCCCGGGCCCCCCGGCGCGCGCGG